>JBGTMS010000051.1:0-2514 GCA_041743425.1 Zeaxanthinibacter sp.
AACCCAACTTCTGATGATTTTGTGAAAGAGGTATAAAAAGAATCATGAAGCCCTGGTGCCCCGGCAATGACAAACTGGTATTCCTGAAACTCCTTCGTTACGGAGAGCATAATTGAAAGCATATTCTCCACTTCCTGTTTACGGCTACCCGGCAAAAGCGCTATAATGGGTTTCTCCGCTTCTAGGCCGTAGCTTGACCGGAAGACTTTTTCTTCTTCGAAAGGCATCCGGGAGATGGCATCTACAAGGGGATGACCCACAAAATGTACGGGAAAGCCATGTTTTTTCTCATAGAAGTCCTTTTCAAAAGGCAGAATAACAAACATCGCGTCGATATCCCTTCTGATCTTATTGATGCGGCTTTCTCTTGAGGCCCAGATCTGAGGAGAGATGTAGTAATTGGTTTTGTACCGATGCTCTTTTGCCCATTTGGCAATGCGCAGGTTAAAGCCCGAATAGTCGATAAAAATGATAACAGCAGGCTGAAAAAGGTTGATGTCAGTTTTACAAAACCTGAGATTTTTTAAGATTGTTCCAACATTCGCGAGCACCTCTGCAAATCCCATAAAGGCCATATCACGGTAGTGCTTCGCCAGCTCGCCCCCTGCCTCTTTCATAAGATCGCCACCCCAGCATCTGATTGCCGCCCCGGGATCTTTGGAGCGTAATGCTCTTATCAGGTTGGAGCCGTGCAAATCTCCGGAGGCTTCTCCGGCTATGATATAGTATTTCATGGGCTCATTACTTTATATGGAATCTGGACAAAATTCCGAAATAGTGAATCTTGGTAAGTGGTCCACTATTAAGCAGCTCAAAATAATTTATAATACAGTATTATCATTGCAGTGAAAATCGTGGCAATCAGCACACCTTTGGCACGCCCGTCCCTTCTGAGCTTGAGAAAACCAAAAAAGGCCAGCAGGTTCAGGATGGCGCCGAGGGCGAGGAGGCTTCCGATGTGACCCTGCTCCACGGCGGCCTCAAAAGTAGCAGCAATTGAATAATCTGAGAACAGCAGCACATAAAGCAGCGTGCCAAGGGCGTTGGCTATCAGTCCCACGATGATTCCGATCAGAATTTCTTTCTTATTTCTCATTGAGCCTCCAGTTGTTTATCTCATGAATGACATGATGCGCTGTCAGATCAAATTGCGTGGGGACCAGGGACACATATCCATTGGCCAGGGCCCATTCATCAGTGTCTTCACCATTGTCAAGCAGTTCAAATTCTCCCGTTAGCCAATAATACTCCCTTCCCATGGGGTTCACCCTCTTATCAAATTTTTCCTTCCAATTGGCCCGCGCCTGCCGGCATACCTTAATTCCATGGAGGTTTTTCCCGCTCAGCTTGGGAATATTGACATTCAGGACCACCCCGGGCGGCATCTTATTTTCCAGCGCTTCCCGGACAATACGCTTTATACTTTCACCGGCGGGTTCAAAATCGGCTTCCCAGTCATAATCACAAAGGGAAAAGCCTATGGCCGGAATGCCCTCAATCCCAGCTTCTATGGCGGCGCTCATAGTTCCGGAATAAATCACATTAATAGATGAATTGGAACCGTGATTGATCCCACTGACACAAAGGTCAGGACGCCGGTCCAGCAGCACCTGCAGGGCAAGTTTTACACAGTCGGCCGGGGTACCGCTGCAACTATATTCCTCTTCTGCCCCATTCTCTATATCCACAGTGACTTTTTTTGAATAAAGTGTGCTGTCAAGTGTAATGGCATGACCCTTACCTGATTGCGGGCTGTCCGGCGCCACAACGATCACTTCCCCCAGTTCTTTCATAAACCGGATCAGCGCCCGAAGGCCGGGCGCAGTAATGCCATCATCATTGGTTACCAAAATCAGGGGTTTTTGCATTTCGTATACTTTCTGCGGTAAAAATACGTTTTTCAATAAGACTGCCGGACCGGCTCCTTTAACAAAAAATTAATCCCGAACCCCGCAAAAATGGCATAGTTTTTTCTGTATCTTAGTGAATTCATGATAAGTATGAACGTACCTACAGCCCTGAAGTACCTGTTGCGCAATATATACGGGAGGTAGCCAAATTAAACTAGTTAAATGAAAAGGAATTTAGTGCTTGGATTTTTGGTACTGCTTATAGCGGTAGCTTCTTGTAGTTTCACTAATAAGACTTTCGAAACGAATGATAAGGATAAACTCCTTCTTGATCTCATAACTTATGTCCTTGAGAAAGGGCATTACGAACCCAAGGATATCAATGATGAGTTTTCTGTTCAGGTTTTCGAGGATTTTATCGATGTGCTTGATCCTACCAAACGTTATTTTATGGAGGAGGACATCCGTGAATTTGAACAATACAAATTCCAGTTGGATGACCAGATCAAGAATACAGATATCAGCTTTTTTGACCTGGTATACAACCGGCTCATGACCCGTATGGAAGGGGCACGCGAAATCTATAAGGAAGTGCTTGCCGATCCTTTTGATTACAACGAGGATGAAACCATTGAGATCGATTATGAGAAGCAGCTTTTTGTAA
>JBGTMS010000052.1:0-3812 GCA_041743425.1 Zeaxanthinibacter sp.
TTGAAGGCCGTAGCTGTTTCTGATAGTATCAATGCTATCGGGCTGATTATAGGAGGGGTTCTTATCCCGGTTTTTGGCCTGATGGCCATTGGCGACGGAAGCCTTACCGACGGGTTGGACCTTTTAATGTCCACGAATCCGGAACGATTTGATTCTACCGGTGAAGCCGGACAGGAAGTCCCGTTTTCAACTATTTTTACAGGGATGATGCTGGTTCAGCTTTTTTACTGGGGTACCAATCAGCAAATTATTCAGCGCGCCCTGGGAGCGAAGAATCTGGCAGAAGGTCAGAAGGGTCTTTTACTTGCCTCCTTCCTTAAGATCCTTGGTCCTCTCATTCTGGTATTGCCAGGCATGATCGCCTATCATTATTTTGAAGGGGGTCTCGCATCCAGTGATCTTGCCTATCCGGAACTGGTACGGGCCGTACTCCCCAACTACCTTGTCGGCTTTTTCGCCGCGGTCATCTTCGGGGCCATTCTAAGTTCTTTCAACAGTGTTTTAAATAGTTCCGTAACACTTTTCGGAATAGACATTTACAAACAGCATATTAACAAAGAGGCACCGGAACGTACGGTAGTGAAGTATGGTAAAATTTTCGGAATTTGCCTGGGACTTGCATCCATGCTGATCGCCCCTCTTATAAAGGACGCGGGAAGCTTATTTGCGTATTTGCAGGAAGTAAACGGGATTTACAGCATCCCTATATTAACCATCATTGTGGTTGGATATTTAACCAAAAGGGTGCCGGCTATAGCCGCCAAGATTGCCATTCTCCTGGGATCCGGCATGTATATTATCAGTCAGTTTATCATAGGTCCGGGCCGGGTAACACAAGCATTGGAAAGTGCACGAGTTGCCGGAATAACGGATGAAACAGCTTTGAAAATGGTGGAATCCGGAGCATATCCCCATTATTTGCATATTATGGCCATTCTCTTCCTTCTCAACGTAGGAATTATGCTGCTCATTGGGAAGATCTATCCAAAGAAAACACCCTACATACAGGAATATACAAGAAAGGTGGAGATCACACCTTACAAATATGTACGTCAGGTTGGTCTTACCGTGGTAATCATCGTAGTGGCGATCTACATTTATTTTGCAAAATAAAGAATATATCGGTTAAGCTTTTATAGTCGAAAATTCTCTTTCCCTGACCCTAAAGGGCAATAATTTTCTCAATCACAGCTATTTCTATACGATTTTTCCTCCCCTTTAGGGTTGGGGAACAGAAAAATCCTGTTTCATTGGCTTATACATACTTTATTCTCATTACATAGGGGATGCCCCGAATGTATAAAAACATCAGATGGTCATGCGAAGCCAAAGCACTCCCAATTAAGCCTTACAGGCCAATATTCAATCAATAATTTCAGAAGAGCCTGACCTGGCCAGTCCTTCAATAGAGTAGTATTAAATATATTGGTTAATGATATTTTCAAATAGTTCCTGCTTCCCGCTCTGCAATTGAAGTTCGCCGTTATCGCTGGCGATCTTGTACAGATCCTTCAAAGAAAGGCTGCCATTTTCAAAATCTTTCCCTTTCCCTGAATCGTAAGAACTGTATCTTTTCTTCCGGATGGAGACATAAGGTGAGGATTCTAAAATTCTGTCTGCAATGAGCAATGCCCGCGCAAAAATATCAGCCCCTCCAATATGGGCATGAAAGACATCTTCCATATCTGTGGAATTGCGCCTGAGTTTGGCATCAAAATTAATACCCCCTCCCTGGAGACCCCCGGCTTTAATAAAGATGAGCATAGCCTCGGTTATCTCGCCCAGGTTGTTGGGAAATTGATCAGTGTCCCATCCGTTTTGATAATCCCCTCTGTTGGCATCTACGCTGCCCAGCATACCGTGGGCCGCAGCCATTTCCATTTCATGCTGCATGGTATGATTAGCCAGGGTAGCGTGATTCACTTCTAGATTCAATTTAAAATCCTTTTCCAGACCATACTGGTGTAAAAACCCTATCACTGTCGCGGCATCAAAATCATATTGGTGTTTCATGGGTTCCATCGGTTTTGGTTCAATAAAAAAAGTTCCTTTGAACCCCTGACCTCTGGCATAATCCCGTGCCATCGCCAGAAATTTCCCCATGTGGTCAAGTTCCCGCTTCATGTCCGTATTTAACAGGGACATATAGCCTTCGCGGCCTCCCCAGAATACATAATTTTCCCCATTGAGCGCAATAGTGGCATCGAGCGCAAGTTTGACCTGTCCTCCGGCCCGGGCCAGAACATTGAAGTCCGGGTTTGTTGCGGCCCCGTTCATATATCTGGGATTTGAAAAACAATTGGCGGTCCCCCACAGCAATTTAACACCGGATGCTTCCTTTTTCTCCTTTAGATAATCCACAACAGCCGCCAGTCTTTTTTCCGATTCGGAGAAACTGCCGGCCTCCCTTACAAGGTCAAAATCATGGAAACAGAAATAATCAAACCCAAGTTTGGTAATAAATTCAAAGGCTGCATCGGCTTTTGCCCTGGCTGCCTCCATGGCATCTGCAGGCAGGTCCCATGCAAATTGTTGTGTTCCGGGCCCAAATGGGTCAGCGCCAACCCCACAGAAGGTATGCCAGTAGGCAACGGCGAACTTAAAATGATCCTTCATTGCCTTGCCGCGAACAAGCTGGTCCGGATTGTAATATTTAAAAGCGAGCGGATTATCCGAATCTTTTCCTTCATAGGTTATCTGGCCAATTCCCTTGTAATATTCTTTATTTCCTGTCAATACCATTTTGTTTGTTTTTATAGTTTTGATTCGAGTTCTTTTTTCCATTTTGCGTATGCCTGCCGGTAAGCCTCCTTGTTTTTAACGGGGCTGTACGACATAATATAGTCGTTTAATTTCAGTTGTTTTCCAAAGGCTTCAAAGTCACCTCCGTGAAGCTGGCATGCTCGGGCGGCGCCAATGGCACCGGTGGTATCATAAATCTCAATATCCTGATCAATCAGGGTGGCAATGGTTTCGGAAAAAATGGCTGACCGAAAAAGATTGTCATTCCCGGCCCGGATCACTCTGGCCTTTATTCCATCGGATTTCAGGATTTCCATGCCATAGGCGAAAGAGAAAGCGATCCCTTCCAGGGCCGCCCTGCAAAGGTGGGCCGCGGTGTGATTATTCAGGTTGATATTACTTATATGGGTGCCGGGATCGAAATTGTTAAGCATTCTCTCTGCTCCGTTGCCGAATGGCAGGATGGTAACTCCGTCCGATCCTACTGGAATGGTTCCTGCCAGAGCATTCATCTCTTCATAGGAATCTACTTTCAGGTTATTCAGCAGCCAGCGGTATTGGATACCTGCCCCGTTGATGCAAAGCAGTTTACCAATTCTGGGATGGTCCGGTTGATAATTGACATGCGCGAAATTATTTACCCTGGCGCTTTCTTTAACGGAGAGACGGTCCGTAATGGCGTAAAAGACTCCAGAAGTACCTCCGGTCGCCGCAATGTCACCGGCATCCAGAATATTGAGGGCCAGCGCATTGTTTGGCTGATCCCCGGCACGGTATAATATAGGGGTTCCTTCTGCAAGACCTGATTCGGATGCGCCTTTGGTGGAGACCCTTGACTGTATTCCAAAAGTAGGCACAATGTCCGGGAGGTGCGTTTTATCAAGCCCGTAGTATTCCATCAGCGAGTTCGAAATTTTATTGGCCTTAAAATCCCATAAAATAGCCTCAGAGAGGCCCGGAATGGTAGAATTGATCTTTCCACTTAGTTTATAAGCGATATAATCTCCGGGCAGCATAAATTTATAGATCTTCTTAAAGATTTCCGGTTCATTCTCTTTAACCCACCGGAG
>JBGTMS010000053.1:0-44607 GCA_041743425.1 Zeaxanthinibacter sp.
TATGAATATTCAGATCGTAAGAGAACTGCAGAAGGTCCTTGGAACTGAAGACGTCGCCTGTGTCATAGATGCAAAGCATTTATGCGTAAATTCAAGGGGTATTCGGGATATCGACAGCAGTACGGTTACTGCGGAATATGGGGGTAAGTTTAAGGATGAAGGTGTCCGAAGGGAATTTTTGGACTATGTGAACCTTGATACTAATTTTTAATGTGCCTCAGCATAGATGCAACTTTATAGCAGCCAATCCCTCAAAATATATAATTCTCTCTCTGGTTCCAAAGAAACTTTCCAGCCTATAAACGAAGGGCATGTCGGCATGTACGTTTGTGGTCCTACCGTTTACAGCAATGTTCACCTCGGAAACTGCAGAACGTTTATGTCTTTTGATATGATCTTCAGATACCTGCGCCATCTGGGTTATAAGGTCCGTTATGTAAGGAATATTACGGATGCAGGTCATTTGGAAGGGGACGCAGAAACAGGAGAAGACAAAATAGCTAAAAAAGCGCGGCTTGAACAGATAGAGCCAATGGAAGTGGTGCAACGTTATACCATTGATTTTCATGACATCCTGCAGAAATTCAACTTCCTGGCGCCCAGCATAGAACCTACGGCCACAGGGCATATCATAGAACAGATTGAAATAATTAAAGACATCCTTGACAAAGGCTATGCCTATGAGATCAACGGATCTGTTTATTTTGATGTATTAGCTTTCAATAAGGAATTCACCTATGGCAAGCTCAGTGGCAGGAAACTTGAGGATATGATATCCAATACAAGGGATCTTACCGCGCAGGATGAAAAAAGAAATCCGCAGGATTTCGCTCTTTGGAAAAAAGCAGAGCCTCAGCACATTATGAGATGGCCCTCGCCATGGGGGGATGGGTTTCCCGGTTGGCACCTGGAATGCACTGCTATGAGCATGAAGTATCTCGGGGAGCATTTTGATATTCATGGAGGTGGAATGGACCTGAAATTCCCACACCATGAGTGTGAGATCGCACAGGCGCAGGCAATGAATGGTGAGCCTCCGGTTAAATACTGGTTACATGCCAACATGCTTACTCTGAACGGCAAAAAAATGGCGAAATCCACAGGTAATAATATCCTACCGGGCGAAATTTTCAACGGGGATAATCAGATCCTCAGTAAGGCATTTTCGCCTTCCGTGGTCCGTTTCTTTATGATGCAGGCCCATTATACAAGTATTCTGGACCTTAGTGATGATGCGTTAGTAGCTTCCGAGAGGGGGTATAACCGACTGATGGAGGCCCTCGACACCCTTTCCGTCCTGGACGTATCAGAGGGCACAAAAGACTTCAAGGTAACCGAATGGCAACAACACTGTTACGATGCCATGAATGATGATTTCAACACCCCGGTATTGATAGCGCATTTGTTTGATGGCGTCAGATTTATCAACCAGGTGAAAGAAGGACTGCAGCAGTGCAGTGAAAAAGACAAGGAACTCCTTAGTAGCACCATGAATACCTTTGTATTTGATGTCCTGGGAATCGAACAAAAAAACAAGGAGACCCAGGGAGCAGATAAACTTTCCGGAGTGGTCAATCTGCTGATTCAACTGCGCAACGAAGCGAGAACCAACAAAGATTTTAAGACCTCGGATTCCATTCGAGACCAGCTGGCCGAATTGGGCATCAATCTGAAGGACGGTAAGGATGGTACAACTTTTAGTCTTTCCTGATAGCCCGCGATTCAGGAAGTCTCTAATGGATGGGAATCCGGTTGATTAAGTCATATGAAGAATATTCTAGTCGCGCCATTCATTTTGCTTATCCGCATGTACCAGGTACTTATCTCTTCATGGACACCTCCAATGTGCCGCTACACTCCCAGTTGTTCCAATTACACCCTGCAGGCCCTCAGAAAACACGGATTAATAAAAGGAGGCTGGCTTGGCATCAAACGCATTTTCAGCTGTCATCCCTGGGGAGGGCGCGGGTATGATCCCGTCCCATAAATCTGCCTCTTACGGAGCTGCCAAATGGCCCTCACCCACCCTACTGAAACACCATCATCAACCCTCCTCGCCCTACGGATCTTGCCATTTTATTGACAGCTGTCTGCATTCTATTTTTTATATTAGCCGCTCAATATGATAGCTATGCACTTCTTAGGCATCACGTGGAATCCAAATGACACCTTATTCACCCTTGGATTTATTCAGATCAAGTATTATAATCTGCTTTGGATTGTGGCTTTTGCCGTAGGCTGGTTTGTAATGAAAAAAATATTCCTGAATGAAAAGAAATCCATGGAACAACTGGATTCTCTTTTTATTTATACGGTGCTCGCCACCATGCTCGGAGCAAGACTGGGTCATGTTTTTTTTTATGACTGGGCCTATTATCAGGATCACCTGCTGGAAATTCTCCTTCCCATCCGTGAGAGTGCAGATGGCTCCCTCTTTGGCTTTATACGCGGTTATGAATTTACAGGTTTTACCGGATTGGCCAGTCACGGTGCAGCGATCGGGATCATCATAGGTATGTATTTGTATACAAGGAAACATGCGGAATTCAGGATGTTGTGGATTCTGGACCGGGTGGTGCTTCCCGTAGCCATCGGCGCATTTTTTGTGAGGTTAGGGAATTTTTTTAATTCTGAAATCAATGGTAAAGTAACGGATGCTTCCTTTCTTTTTGGAACGCGATTTATTCGTGATTCCGATGATATGCCGGCATCCACCGCCGTTTCAATCACCAGGGAGCAAACAGTCAACAATGCCTATGCAGCTTTGGAGAACAATCCGAAATTTGCCGAATACCTCAACGCCATCCCCTACCGCCATCCCGCCCAACTGTATGAAGGTGTATGTTATATTTTCGTTTTTCTCATACTTTATTATCTCTATTGGAAAACGGATAAGAAAAATAAACCCGGCTTTTTGTTTGGCATGTTCCTGGTATTACTATGGACCGTACGTTTCTTTGTGGAATTTGTGAAGAAAAGTCAGGGTGGATTTGAAAAGACCCTTGGATTATTATCAACCGGACAATGGCTCAGCATTCCATTTATCCTCATCGGTCTGTACTTTATCTTCAGAAACCCCCGGACATCCCCCAATCGAAGTCCTTCAGGCATACCCGGAAATAAAGCAAGATAAATTATGTGTCGAGCTTTCATCTCTAGATTATTGATAGGATGCTTTGTGTCCGGATTACCTGTACTGACCCTCTCATGTAATCCGGAGAAAAAACCGGCCATAAAAACCAATCCCATCAGCTTCACCCGGGAAGGAGAATTATCCATTTACAGGACCAGCACCGACTCCCTGCTCATTCAATTGGAAATCGAAATAGCGGACTCGGACTATGAAACCCAGACAGGTCTCATGTATCGGGAGGCGATGGACCCGAATCAGGCGATGTTTTTTATTTTTCCCTCGGAGGAAATGCATTCTTTTTATATGAAAAATACCAAAATTCCGCTGGATCTTCTCTTTATCCGCGGGGATCAAAAAATTGCCACCATAGCGCCCGATGCCCAACCACTGGATGAATCCGGCATAACGTCACGCGTTCCGGTGCAGTACGTTCTCGAGGTTAATGCGGGAATGGTAGCGGCATGGAATGTAAAAATCGGTGATAGTATCTCCTTTACTAAAGACGACTGAAGTCCCTGTTTAAGCGGAAAAAGGAAAAAAAGATAGAATGCCCGGGTATTTACTTGAAAATGTATCAACCAACCGTTTAAGGTTCAGAAAGGTAGTCCCTGAAGATTTTGACCTGTGGTTACCCTTTTATGATGACCCAGACAGTGTCCGACACTGGGACGGTTATTCAAATGATCCGCGGACCAATTGCATCGATCAATTTAGCAGGATTTTTGAACGCTATGAAAAGCGGTTGGGAGGTATGAATGCCCTTATCATAAAATCCAGCGGCCGCCTTGCCGGTTTATGTGGTTTACTTATACAGGAAGTAGATCAGGTAGAAGAACTTGAAATCGGATATTCCATCCTGCCGGAGCACAGATGCAGGGGCTATGCTGCTGAGGCTGCCATTCGCTGCAGGGAGATCGCTTTTTCAAGGCAGTACGCCCCGTCACTAATCTCAATTATTCATAAGGACAACCTTCCTTCTCAAAAGGTAGCGCTAAGAAACGGAATGAACGCAGATAAGTCGACCATTTATAAGAGCAACCCGGTAGTTATTTATAGGGTAAATAATCAGGCAGCTCTTTAAACAGCACTGCTCATTGGAAGATGAGCCTAACTGTAGAAATTCATTTGAGATACCTATGAGCTATCTTCCGCACTGGGCAGTTTTTACCGATAATACTTCCGATAAATCCACCTTTGTAAACGCCTTGCTGCGGGGTGAATTCCCGGATGAATTTCGTCAGCTCCGGGGTAAAAGCGCGGGACTCTTCTCGACGACCGAAGTCAGCCGGATGATAGAAGAGGAATACCTGCACGATAACAAAATACTCACTGCTACCACGTCACAGGACCTTCAGTCTATGAGTAGCGGGGAGCGTAAAAAAGCCTTATTGAATTATCTGATGACCATTGGCAATGGATATCTTATCATGGATAATCCATTCGATAACCTCGACACGATCTCCCGGGATGCATTGAAAAAAGACCTTTTAAAACTTTCTCAGGAAGTATCGGTGGTACAGCTGATCAGCAGGCGTTCAGATGTATTGCCCTTTATACAGTATCGTTACCGGCTGGAAGGAAAAAATCTGAAAAATATTCAGGACAGGAAAGAGGAAAAAGCCCTGGCCCTCCCTGCCCTGCATCACAAACTTCCTGAATCTCCGGAATACCGGCCTTACGATGGGAAATTTCTGATCAGGTTTAAAAATGTTCAGGTTGCCTATGACTCCCGGCAAATTCTGAAGTCAATTACCTGGGATATCCGACCCGGGGAATTCTGGGAGTTGCAGGGTGCCAATGGCAGTGGGAAAACTACTTTATTAACAATGATCACCGGAGATAATCCCAAAGCCTACGGGCAGGAAATTTGGCTTTTTGGCAGGAAAAAAGGCAGCGGAGAAAGTATCTGGGACATCAAAAAACAAATCGGGTATTTCACCCCGGCAATGATTGATAGGTTCAGCGGGTATCATAGCGTTGAACACATGATTCTTTCAGGTCTCATGGATTCTATTGGGTTATATGTGATTCCTTCTGCAGCTCAATTAAGGACCACAAGAGCATGGTTGGATTTATTGGGAATGGAAAGCCTTGCCCATACCTCGTTTCATGATCTTACCATGGGGCAGCAACGGATGGTGATGTGTGCCCGTGCGATGATTAAGCATCCCCTTTTACTTATCCTGGATGAACCTACCGCGGGCCTGGATGATGAGAGCGCTCAGTTCTTTGTATCTGTGGTAAACAAAATTGCAGAAGATAAGAAAACGACTATCATCTTTGTTTCGCACCGGAAGGAGCCTGGTCTGAATCCCGGGTTTATATTTAAATTGTCATCAGAGCAACATGGCAACCGAGGTGCCGTAGTATAGTGCAAAACCGGTCACAACAGATGATCGTCTAACCTGACCCTGGTTATCAATGGGTTTTCGCCGGTTTCTTTTTGGGTGGTTTTGGGTGAGGATTCTCCGGGATGTTTCCGGAGGTAATTTTGTTTTTTATGGTGTCAAAGAGAATTGGGGTTGCAATGAACAGCGAGGAATAGGTACCTACTACGATTCCGACAATCATTGCGAACATAAATCCTCTTAATGTCTCCCCGCCAAAAATAAAAATAGCTATAAGCACTACAATGGTAGTCATAGACGTGTTCAGAGTTCTGCTCAGCGTACTGTTCAACGCCAGGTTAAGATTATCTCCGGCACGCATTCCCTTCTCATTCCAGATCTCACGGATCCTGTCAAAAACGACCACCGTATCGTTCAGAGAATATCCGATAACCGTCAGGATGGCCGCTATGAAGGCCTGATCGATCTCCATTGAAAATGGCATGATTTTACTTGTCAGAGAAAAGATACCAAGGACGATCAGTACATCATGAAAGACCGCCACAACGGCACCAAGGGAAAACTGCCATTTGCGGAAACGAAGAAGGATGTACAGGAAAACAACGGCAAGAGATCCCACTACGGCCCAGAGCGCATTCTTCTTGATATCATCGGCAATGGTTGGGCCAACTTTACGATATTTCATTACCCCGATGTCATCATTGGTCCCACCCGGAATAAAATCTTCAAAGGTTGCTCCGTCAGGGAAGTATTTTTGCAGACTGGTGAATAATAGCTCCAGAATTTCGTTATCCACTTCAACTTCCTGGGCATCCACCTTGTATTTGGTGGTGATCATAACCTGATTGGCGTCCCCGAAGGTCTTGGCACTGGCACTTCCCAATGTTGTGGAAAGTTCACTGGCAATTTCAGAGGGATTTACCGGATTGACAAACCGGATCTGATAATTCCTGCCTCCTACAAAATCAACTCCCTGATCAAGTCCCTGGGTAAACAGGGAAAACAATCCGACACCCACAAGTACAGATGAGAAAATATAAGCCACCTTCCGTTTGCTAAGGAAATTGATATTGGAATTGGTAAATAGATTTTTGGTAATGGAAGTTGTAAAGTCGAGACGTCGGGTCCTCCCACTGAGATACCAGTCTACCAACAACCGCGTTACAAAGATGGCGGTAAACAGGGAAGTAAGGATACCAATGATCAAGGTTGTTGCAAAGCCTTTGATAGGCCCAGTACCGAAGATGAGAAGGATCAGCGCCGTAAGAGCTGTAGTAATATTGGCATCGAGGATGGAAGACAAAGCATTGCTGAAACCATCAGCTATGGCCTGACCCTTGCCCTTGCCTTTCGCTATTTCTTCTTTGATACGTTCAAAGATCAGTACGTTCGCGTCAACGGACATCCCGATGGTCAGAACAATCCCTGCTATCCCCGGAAGCGTCAGAACCGCCCCAAGGCTGGCCAGCACTCCAAAGATGAGTACAATGTTAAAAATAAGGGCGATATCTGCAAATATCCCTGCCTTCCCATAATAGAGGATCATCCAAATAAGGACAAAAATCATGGCAATAAGGAAGGAAGTGAAACCACTGTCTATAGCTTCCTGTCCGAGGGAAGGACCCACTACAAAAGAATCGATGATATCGGCCGAAGCTGGTAATTTGCCCGCGCGCAATACGTTGGCTATATCCTTAGTTTCATTAATGGTGAAAGTCCCTGTAATTTCCGAACTCCCTCCCGAAATCCCTCCGACCTGGGATACACCGGGGGCGGTATAAACCCTGTTATCCAGAACGATGGCTATCCCTGTATTATTGAGGTTGGCCTCACTGGTAAGCTTTTCCCATAACTTTGCTCCGCGGACATTCATATCCATTCCGACCGCGGGTCTGTTAAACTGATCAAACTGATCTCTGGCATCACTGACCACATCTCCGCTGATGCGAGGTTCATTTTCACGATTCGACTTGAGGGCATAGAGCGAAGCTACTTCAGAATCTGTGGAAGGACGTTCCCACAGGAATTTTGTAAACTGTACTTCGGATGGCAACAAACGTCTGATTTCAGGCATCCTAAGATAGCCGTTGATCACGGCAGTGTCTTGTACGGCAGCCACACCGATGGCAAATCCCTGCCCGCTTAATTGGAGTTTATCGAACAAAGGGTTTTTCTCCGTGCTGAGGTCAAGTGAGTCTTTGGAAACGTCAGAAAGAAGTGAATCAATTTCCGATTCTTCCTTAACCGGTGCTTCCTCGGTAGAAGCCACAAGGGTTTTAAGTTTTTCATTGGCCTGAATGAAAAAATTGATCAGATTCTGATTGCCGGGTTCATAAGTTTCCCAAAATTCCAATTGCGCGGTACTGGAGAGAAGGTCCTGCGCCCTTGCAATATCACGGGCACCCGGTAATTCTACAAGGATTCGGCCGGAACTGCCTTCCCGCTGGATGTTGGGCTGGGTAACTCCGAAACCGTCAATACGCTCCCTGAGGACTTCAAAAGCTGAAACAATGGATTCATCAATTTTTCTGCGGATGATCGGCTTTACCTCATCATCAGACATCTGAAAGTTGATTTCGTCACTCAGCGTTTTATTTGCAAATATCTCCGGGGAGGCGAGCTTCTGATCGCCTTTAATCCGGTCAAATGCATCAAAGAACAGGTCGAGGTAGGTATCGTCGCTACTGGTAGAGGCCACATCGGCATCTGCAATGGCTTTATTGAACACGGGATTCCTGCTCTCGTTGGACAGACCCCTCAGAATATCTTTGACTGATATCTGCAGGGTAACATTTATGCCTCCTTTCAGATCCAGACCCTTATTCAACTCTTTCTTCTTGGCATCCTCATAACTGGTGAAACCGAGAATAGGATCCTTGGATATAGAATCCAGATACTGGGCCTCAACAGCTTCACGTTGTGCTACATAATTATCCTCAGTGGAAGGGACTTCTTTGGCAGCATAGGCCTGCGCGTCATCCTCTACCCGGCTGGTGATAAAAGTATATGACAATTGATAGATACTGACAATCCCGAAAAGGAAAGCAAAAAGCTTTACAAGTCCTTTATTCTGCATGAGTTAATAGAATTAGGTGATGGTTTTGCAAACAGCGTGCAAATATATTATTTCCGACAGGAACTGACAATTAATTTATGCTATTAATCTGATGTCCTGCGGATGGTTGTTCCTGCCTGATCCCCCGGACTTTAAGGTGAGAACCTCCCATTGGACTTGATAATTCAGAATTACGGAAACCTCCTGAAAAGTCGCAGAATGCGACCTGAGATGGGGCTGCAATCAGACTTTAAGCAAAGCATTTACCTGCCTGACTCCGTCTGCGCTTTCGGTCATTTTAGCCTTTTCAGCATCATCAAGGTCGATGCTTACAATTTTTTCCACCCCGTTCCTGCCGAGGATCACCGGTACACCGATGCAGATGTCCTTAAGTCCGTATTCCCCGTCCACCATTACCGAGCAGGGAAACATTTTCTTTTGATCACAGGCTATTGATTGGACCAGCGCAGATACGGCAGCTCCGGGAGCGTACCAGGCACTGGTTCCCAGTAATTTTGTTAAAGTGGCACCGCCAACTTTGGTTTCCTCCGCTACCTGATTCAATCTATCTGAAGAAAGGAATTCCGTAACCTTGATACTGTTTCGGGTAGCATGGGCGGTCAGAGGTACCATGCCCGTATCGCTGTGCCCTCCGATCACCATTCCATCGACATCAGACATAGGAGCATCGAGAGCTTCAGCCAGCCGGTATTTGAAACGTGCGCTGTCCAGAGCACCACCCATCCCTATGATTTTACTTTTGTTGAGTCCGGTTGCCTTGTGAACCAGATAGGTCATCGTATCCATGGGATTGCTCACTACAATGAGGATGACCTCCGGGGAATGAGCCACCAAATTGGAGGCCACATCTTTTACAATCCCTGCATTAATGTCTATCAATTCTTCGCGTGTCATTCCGGGCTTTCTGGGGATTCCGGAGGTGATTACTGCAATATGGCTGTTGGCGGTTTTTGAATAATCCCCTGTTGTTCCGGTGATCCTAGTATCAAATCCGTTTAAAGAGGCTGTTTGCATCAAATCCATGGCCTTTCCCTCCGCATAGCCTTCCTTGATGTCCAGTAAAACTACTTCAGAGGCAAAATCCTTGATGGCAATATATTCAGCACAACTGGCACCTACAGCACCCGCACCAACAACAGTAATTTTCATGTGTTTTTCTTTATAATTGTTCGTATGAATTTCAGCACCTCCGGGAAAACGATGCCTGCCAAAAATAGGGATTTTTGACATAGTACCGATATGACGGAGACAGATTCCTGAATATTATAAGTAGAGCTACTTTTATAATTTTGCCAGTTTTTTCCTGTTAAATGTTAAAGAAAAAAGCCGTTCAACGAAGATTGACCTTAACGGATGTCATACATCGAATTTTGGCAATAGCGTTGTAAGCAAAAGCGTTATTAAAATACCCAAATCATGAAATTACCTGCACAATGAAAAAACTTTTTTCATTTCTGGCCATCATCGCTATTATCGCCGCCAGTAACTGTTCAAGAATCCCTGAGAATACAGACCCTGTCATTGGCATCTGGTATAAGGTGGAAATAGCACCATCCGGTACAAAGCAGTCTCAAACGATCCGCCAGGAATGGACTTTTAATGATGCCTATTTGGGTCGATATCACCAGTATAATAGTAGAAAACTGTCGTTTAAAACAGATTTCAAATGGGAACGCCAGAATGGATTCTACATGATTTCCTATCCAGGGACTGACATGCCACCAAGAAAGGTGAGTATGAAAGAAGCGGATGCCACCGAACATCTTGAGGATTTGGAAGGACATATTGTTGCAACCCGCGAATAAACCCCCTTTTATTTTTTCCATATAGTTAAAAGGCAGCCCTCTCCATGGGCTGCTTTTGTTTCCATCAACCCGGAGCACAGGACAAATTAAATGTTGACAAACGTATCGGGAACGAAGCACGGGTATGCCCGCAAATTATCAGGTAGCTAAGAAATCGGGCTGTGAGGAAGTAATATAACGGATGGGACTTTATACAATCTCACATCTTCAGAAAAGATCCTTTGTCATTTGCATCCGTCTATCTGAAACCGAAATTCAGACCTGCGGACAGGGTATTAAAGTTGCCAATACTGTAGTCTGCATGAATTCTGAAAAATCCAAGGGTCAGTTTCATTCCGATATTGGCCAGCATCCCGCTTGGGCTATCGGAGACGGAAAAAGGATCGACAAAAGTTTCCTGAAAGGGCCCTGATTGCACCCGGTAGGTACCTAGAATATCCGTTTCGGAAGCGCCTTTAAGGTATCCGATACCTCCGTAAAAGTTGATCACCGGTAATCTGGTGGATACCACTGCCTGGAAGATCCAACTATTAGTTTTGGTTTCTAGCCGCTGATCCTCACCGGCGATGATCGTGGTATCTGTAAAATCATAAGAACCGTCAAGGTGCGTATAGCCTACGAGCGCAGAGATGGCGACCGGCAAGATCTTATCGGCCGGGAGATGTTCTGTAAGTTCATGTTGAATGCCGAAACCATACAGCCCAATGGCGACTTCGTCGGTTTTAATTTTAGGAAGGAATCGGGCTTTTATTTCTGTGCCCTTAAGGAGCGTGACACTCCCCTGAAGAAAAGCAGACGGAATAAAGTTAATGTTTTCAGATGCCAATCCGGTTGGGAGTTCAAACTCCTCCCGCAATAGCCCGTTATCATCTTCCACAAAGACACGGATACCTTCAAGGTCACCCAATCCGGTGGATACCGCTCTGGAAGTACTTCCATCAACAAATTGAAGGTTTTCATAGTCAGCAGTATTCAGCTGGAATGATTTTTTATCTTCATTATTTTTAAAGAGTGCGGTGTTTGCGATAAGTGAAATTTCAAATCCACCCAGGGGTTTCGCATCTGCGGAGTTATACCAACTGCCGGAAGTGCTGTACAATACCCCCTCAGAAACAGGGGCGAGGTACCCCTCGGTAAATTGTTGGGCATCTGCCAGTCCGGCAGCCAGTAATTCATTTACATTGGATTGCGCGTTCAAGAGGAAACAAAAGAAAAAGGCCGGGAGGAAGAGGTTTTTCATTTAAGTAATTTCTCTAAAACTAAAAAACCCGCCCTTTCGGAGCGAGTTTTTGTTGTGAAAGTCCACTTTCTTATGCATCAATATTGGCATAAACGGCATTCTTTTCAATGAATTCCCTTCGCGGAGGAACTTCATCCCCCATCAGCATTGAAAAGACCCTGTCTGCTTCTGTTGCATTCTCAATAGTGATTTGCCGGAGCGTTCTGGACTCAGGTTTCATTGTGGTATCGGCAAGCTGGTCTGCGTTCATTTCACCCAGACCTTTGTAACGCTGGATACTCACGCCTCCGCTATAGCTCTCCGCGATTTCATCACGTTCCTTATCGGACCAGGCATAACGTTTTTTCGTGCCTTTTTTGACAAGGTATAAGGGAGGCGTTGCGATATAGACATGGCCTCCTTCAATCAGTTCACGCATATATCTGAAGAAGAAAGTAAGTATCAGCGTCTCGATATGACTCCCATCAACATCCGCGTCGCACATGATCACCACTTTATAATAGCGCAGTTTTTCCAGATTCAGCGCCTTACTGTCCTCCTCCGTACCTATGGTCACCCCCAGAGCGGTATATATATTCTTGATCTCTTCGTTTTCAAAAACCTTGTGTTGCATCGCCTTTTCGACGTTGAGAATTTTTCCCCTCAGCGGTAAAATAGCCTGAAAGCTACGCTCCCTACCCATTTTTGCTGTCCCGCCTGCGGAATCCCCCTCCACCAGAAATAACTCGCATTTAACCGGATCCTGTTCCGAGCAATCCGCTAATTTTCCGGGAAGTCCGCCAATACTCATCACAGACTTTCTCTGTACCATTTCCCTGGCCTTGGTTGCGGCATGACGCGCCTGGGCCGCAAGAATCACTTTTTGGACGATGATTTTGGCATCCTCCGGATGTTCTTCAAGGTAATTGGTGAGCATTTCAGAGACCGCCTGGGAAACCGCTGCCGAAACTTCGCGGTTACCCAACTTGGTTTTGGTTTGCCCTTCAAACTGGGGTTCGGCCACCTTGACAGAAATAATGGCCGTAAGTCCTTCCCGGAAATCATCCCCCTGCACCTCGAATTTTAATTTATCGATCATGCCCGAGGAGTCGGCATATTTTTTTAGGGTGGTGGTCAGGCCTCTTCGGAAACCTGAAAGGTGTGTACCCCCTTCGTGGGTATTGATATTGTTAACATAAGAATGCAGGTTCTCGGTGTAACTGGTATTATAAATCATGGCGACCTCCACGGGGATTTCATTTTTTTCCCCTTCCATAGATATGACATTCTTAATCAGGGATTCCCGGTTACCATCCAGAAACCTTACGAATTCACTTAACCCCTGATCAGAATAAAACACCTCTGAAATATATTCACCGTTTTCAGCCTTTTCCCGTTTGTCAGTGATGCTGATGGTCACCCCTTTATTCAAAAAGGAAAGCTCACGCATTCGGTTGGAAAGCGTTTCGTAGCTATATTCTATGGTTTGGGTAAAGATTGAAGGATCCGGGTGAAAAGTGACCACGGTACCCCGTTCCTCTGTTTCTCCGACACTCTTCACGGGATAGGATGCCTTCCCCCTCTGGTACTCCTGTATCCAGATTTTACCGTGCCGGTAAATTGTAGCCTTCAACTGATCTGAAAGCGCATTGACCACGGATACACCCACGCCATGAAGACCACCTGATACCTTGTAGGAATCTTTGTCAAATTTACCACCGGCGCCAATTTTGGTCATGACCACTTCCAGAGCAGACACCCCTTCTTTTTTATGAAGATCTACTGGGATCCCGCGGCCATTGTCCTTGGTGGTTACTGAGTTATCCTCATTGATGATTACACTGATTGTATCGCAATGGCCTCCCATCGCCTCATCAATCGAGTTATCCACTACCTCATAAACCAGATGATGCAATCCGCGTACACCGATATCTCCAATGTACATGGAAGGACGCATGCGCACATGTTCAATACCTTCCAGCGCCTGAATACTATCGGCGGAATAATTGTCTTTTTTTGCTTCTTCACTCATAAAAAACAAGTCTTTACAACTGTAAATTTTACAATCCTGCAAATATAAGGCAATACCCTGTGAAATAAGGGGTTTTACGCATTTATACGCAGCGAAGTTATCAACAAAAATTGTGGAAAATTCCCGTTGTGCGAGCTGTGGAAAAGAGCATGGTTTTTATAAACGCCGGCAACACACTTCCGGCACCTCAATGCCCATCAGAACAGACCCCTTATCCATGAGAGAAGCAGGTTGTTCTTAAGCGGTATTAAAACCAAACGCCCCGGGTCAAGGTTGGGGGTACCATGATGATCAATAAAAATCAGCAAGGCCTGGTCTGTTTGAAAAGATTATTTAATGTAGGCCGACTCATGGATTTTTGCAACAGCCCGTCCGGAAGGATCATTCATATTCTTAAAGGCTTCATCCCACTCCAATGCAATTTTGGTACTACAGGCAACGGAGGGCTCCTGAGGGACACAGCGAGCGGCCGCGTCTGAGGGAAAATGGCCTTCAAAGATGGAACGGTAATAATATTCTTCTTTGGTCGATGGGGTTTGTATAGGAAATCTGAATTTGGCGTTCATAAGTTGATCGTCGCTTACCTCCTCATTTACCATCGACTTAAGGGTATCAATCCAGCTGTAACCCACCCCGTCTGAAAATTGTTCTTTCTGACGCCATGCCACGCTGGCAGGCAACATATCTTCAAATGCCTTACGAACCACCCACTTTTCCATTCGTTCGCCGTTGATCATTTTATCTTTTGGGTTGATGCGCATCGCAACATCCATGAACTCTTTATCCAGGAATGGAACTCGGCCCTCAATGCCCCATGCGGCCAGCGACTTGTTGGCCCGAAGGCAATCATACATATGCAGTTTGCTCAACTTCCTGACGGTCTCCTCATGAAACTCCCGCGGATTGGGAGCTTTGTGAAAGTAAAGGTATCCCCCGAATAATTCATCGGCACCCTCGCCGGACAGTACCATTTTAATGCCCATAGATTTGATGACCCTGGCCATCAGGTACATCGGGGTGGAAGCTCGTATCGTCGTAATATCATAGGTCTCCAGGTTGTAGATGACATCCCTTATGGCATCCAGGCCTTCCTGTATGGTAAATTTTATTTCGTGATGCACTGTGCCGATATGTTCCGCTACCTTTTGAGCCGCCGCCAGATCCGGGGAGCCTTCGAGCCCCACAGAAAAAGAATGCAGTTGCGGCCACCAGGCCTCCTTGGTATCATCCGTCTCTATACGCTTCTGTGAATATTTTTTCGCGATCGCCGAAGTGATGGATGAATCGAGACCTCCGGATAAAAGTACCCCGTATGGAACATCAGACATCAGCTGCCTGTGAACGGCAGCTTCCAGAGCTGTACGAATATCCGCTATATCCGTGGCGTTTTCACAAACCGCCTCATACCCCATCCAATCCCGGGAATACCATTGTTTAAATTCCCCGTCGCTGCTGTGCAGGTAATGACCGGGTGGAAAAAGTTCTATTCGCGTACAAGTGCCTTCAAGTGCCTTTAACTCCGATGCCACATAAAAGGTGCCTTTCCGGTCCCAGCCAATATAGAGCGGGATGATTCCCATATGGTCCCTCGCCACAAAATACGCTCCTGTAGCCGTATCGTAAATAGCAAATCCGAAAATGCCGTTTAGTTCTTCCAGGAAGTCGGGTCCTTTTTCCTTGTAGAGGGCCAGAATCACTTCACAGTCTGATTGTGTGCGAAAGCGGTACCTGCCCTCAAATTGCCGTCGTAACTCCCTGTGGTTATAGATTTCACCATTAGCTGCCAGTACCAATTGCCCATCTTCACTCAGGAGTGGTTGTTTTCCAGAGGCCGGATCCACGATGGCCAGCCTTTCATGAGCCAAAATAGCCCTGGAATCCGCGTAAATACCACTCCAGTCAGGACCGCGATGCCTTACTTTTTTAGCCATCTCAAGCAACTGAGGACGCAGGAGTTCTGTGCTCTCCTTTACATCAAACGCACATACAATGCCACACATAATCGGAAGATATTATAATTAGCAGGCAAAGATGCGCTGAAACAATTAATTAAAAAACATTATAGTACTTATTGATTCCTATTTTATATATAAAACAGCTAATTTATAACCAAATGATAGTATTTTATAATTTTCTTGTCTTATGATGCAAGGTTTTGTAAGTCGGGTAAAATTTAACGACTCTTTATAGGTCATCCAAGTAAAAAGGATTTAGATTTAACAACACGAAAAACAAATACGAAATGAGAAAATTAGTAACGATTACCGCCCTGGCCCTGGCCCTGGTATTTTCAACATCAGCAACAGCGCAGGAATTCGGAGGAATTGATAAAAGTCCGGCTGATATCGCCGCCTTCCCCTCCAGTTATAAAGAAGCCGATAAATTAGTCAGGGTAACTTACAGCCGTCCACAATTGAAGGGTCGTTCCATGGCAGAACTTGCCCCGACCGGAAAAGTGTGGAGGACGGGTGCCAATGAAGCCGTGGAGATAGTATTCTACAAGGATGCAAAAGTAGGTGGAACCGATGTAAAAGCCGGGGCCTATTCTTTATTCACCATCCCAGGAGAAAAGGAATGGACGGTGATCCTCAACAGTAAATTAAATCAATGGGGCGCTTATACTTACGACGAATCCGCTGATATGGCAAGGGTAAAAGCTCCGGCAAGTAAAGGCGGAGAATCACTTGAAGCTTTTTCCATAGCTTTTAAGGACGCCGACGGCGGTGCGGAACTGGTGATGGGATGGGGTACCACCCGTGTCAATCTGCCCGTGACTTTTGACAGTATGTAGGAGCCCTTGGAAGACATAAAAAAACCGGAGTTTTAAACCCCGGTTTTTTTATGCAATCCTTTTGCCATGGAATGGGAGGAGTACTGACACTGTCACTTCCATAATGACTAGTTGGCTTGCCTGCCGTCAAGATATACGCCTACCACTTTAACGGTGGGTATTTCCTTTTCAGGAACAGTCATAATATCTTTGTCCAGAATTACAAAATCAGCCAGCTTTCCGGCTTCTATGCTCCCCTTTTCTTCCTCCTCAAAATTGGAATACGCCCCCCAAATGGTCATTCCCCTGAGGGTTTCCTCCCTCGATAAGGCATCCTGCATCTGAAACCCCTCATCAGGAGAACCTTCAAGGTCCCTGCGGGCGACTGCGGCATAAAACGTATGGAAAGGGTTTACCTGCTCTACAGGGAAGTCCGTACCCAAGGCCACTCTGCCTGCTTTGAGAAGTAGTATCCTGTAAGCGTAAGCGCCCATCATTCGATCTTCTCCAAGTCGTTCATCTGCCCAGTACATATCGCTGGTAGCATGGGTGGGTTGAATAGAGGGCAGAATGTTTTCATTAAAAAAATCAAAATCCTGTATTGAGATCACCTGGGCATGCTCCACTTTCCAACGCCTGTCAGTTTCACCCTGCAAAGCCTTTTGATACGCCTTTAGAACCACAGTATTGGCCGAATCTCCGATCGCGTGGGTGTTCATCTGAAAATCGCTGGCCGCAATCCGGCCTGCCAATTCCTCCAATTCCACAGCCGGAGTGATCATCGCACCGAAATGTCCGTCCTGATCTGAATAGGAGGTTCTGAGCGCAGCGCCCCTCGAACCCAACGCCCCATCGCCATATACTTTGATAGAACACACATGGAGTTTCTCTGTTTTAACAATGCCTTTATTCAGATAGTAATCCAGGTTTTCCGGGGTATTGCTCACCATGGCATATACTCTTATCCGCAAGTCGCCCGTCTGTTGAAGGCTGTCAATCAACTCAATAACCTGTCGATCCAGGCCAGCGTCATTGACCGTAGTCAGACCATTGTCAAAGCAGATTTTTTCAGCCGCCTTAAGCGCCCTGACCTGTGCCTCCTTATCCGGAGCCGGTAGTTGCCCGAGTACCAGTTGCATTGGACTGTCAATAAGTACCCCCGTAGGAGTACCCCCCGCTGTGATTACCTCTCCTCCCGCGACCCTGGTATTGCCATCTATGCCCGCCAGGTCCAGCGCCTTCTGATTAACCAGCAAGGCATGTCCATCCACCCTGCGAAGCGCCACCGGGATATCAGGAAATAAACTGTCCAGCTCCTTTTTGACAGGAAATTCTTTTAACTCCCAATCATTCTGGTCCCATCCATTGCCCATAATAAACTCCCCGGACTGCTCTTTGTGAAATGAAACTACGCGATCCAGAACCTCCCTGTAACTTTTTGTTCCTACCAGATCCACAGTCTGTTGCTTTAAGCCAAGATTGTAAAAATGGCAATGCGCGTCTATCAACCCTGGCAGGATCGTCTTGCCTTTGGCATCCATGATCTGTGCGGAGGTATATTTCCCCTGTATCTGCCCTACACTTCCTATTTCCAGAAACCTGCCGTTCCGGATCGCCATAGCTTCTGCCTTACCAAAAGCCTTGTCTACCGTATACATGTTGGCATTGATGACAATCATATCCGCTTCTTCCTTTTTCGCTTCACAACCGCAAAGAATGATCGTGACGGCCATTATCCATCTTCTATTTATCATAAGGTTCAATGTTTACAAAACAAGGAATTCCGGCGGCCGGTAAAAATGGTGACGCTCTTGATATGATGAAGGTTCCAGCAATACTTACACCTTCCTTCTTACCCCCTCCAACTTAAATACCCCATCGGGAGAAGTGCTCTCACCGGTAATGGTATCTCCGTCGACCTGCAGTGCTACATCAACACGCTGGCCGTTGATCGTAAGATAAAATGAAATGTTTTTACGCCTGGCCATCACCTCAGAGCCTTTCATGGTTCCGCCACTCAGATCTACCTCCACTTCGAAAACCTTTTGGTTCTTCATAATTCTGATGACACCAGTGCTGTACTCCGGCGGCACATCCTTTACGGTATAATCCCAGGTCCCTTCCAGTTTGCTTCGGGATACTGTCTCTTCGGAATGAATCTGTGGCCTGTTCGTGGTATTCCTTTCAAAGGAGGTTGAGGAAAAGAAATATGTCGCGGAAAAACACGCAACAAGTATAATACTCATATTCATTCGCTTGAATTTAGCTGTCGACTAAAGATACATAATTATTCTTTTGAACCACGCCACAGCTGCAAGCCATCTTTGCACTGTTGGCCATCAAAAAGGTCGGCAGAGGTCAGATATACCGCAGAACTTCTAGCGACACTGCTACGACAAATGTTCCTTACTTTTTGCGGCCCGCCGGCGCCTTTTCGTTTATTTTGACATAAATGAGTTTTCTACGCCCTTTGGCATCTTCCCTCCGTTTGATCTCAAAATTGCTAATAGAACTGATTAGAGGGGTAAGTTTCTGAAACCCATAATTCCGGGAGTCAAAATTTGGCTGCTTTTTCTGCAGCAGACTACCGACATCCCCGAGAAACGCCCATCCGTCATCATCGGCAAGATCCTCGATCGTCGTTGCAATAAGCCGGATCTCCTTTGAAGTGATCTTATCAATACTGTCCTTACCCTCCTGAGACCGATCTGCCGGCTCGAGGATGGTCCCTGCCACCTGATTCTTCAGAATTTCTATATATATAAATTTATCACAGGCCACAATAAAAGGGCTGGGAGTCTTCTTCTCTCCGATCCCATATACATGCATCCCTGCCTCCCGAAGCCTGGTGGCAAGGCGTGTAAAATCACTATCGCTGGAAACCAGGCAAAAACCATTTACATCGCCTGTATAAAGAATATCCATGGCATCAATGATCATGGCAGAATCTGTGGCATTTTTACCGGCAGTATACCCATATTGCTGGATGGGGGTGATCGCATTCTCAAGAAGTACATGCTTCCATTTTCCAAGACGTGGGTTGGTCCAGTCCCCGTAAATCCGCTTAATGGTCGGATTTCCATATTTGGCGATTTCTTCCATCATCTCCTTCACATATGCCGAAGGGATATTATCACCATCAATAAGTACTGCCAATTTAACGTCCATAAGGTTCGTATATTTCCTGCAAATTACGGCCTTTCCACCCTAATAAAGCCATTATTCCTGCGAATTCTAAGCGATCTCTGCCGGCTGCTTAAGAAGTCATAAATCATTCCGGCTATGCGGAATTCCGTTTGGTCAATTCCCTCTTTCAGGCTGAAAGGGAAGTTGCGAAAGAACCACCTCCACCCTCCGGTTTCTGCGTCTGCCGTCCTCCGTATCATTTTCCGATACGGGCCTGCTCCCTCCAAATCCTTCCCAGCTGATCCGTTCCTTCGGCCATCCCTTTTCCATCATGTAATTACCCACAGCGGCGCAGCGCAACAAGGAAAGTTTTTTATTGTACGCTGCTGATCCAAGATTATCTGTATGTCCATGGATCTGAAGAAAAAGTGTCACATCTTTCCTGATGGTGTTGACAAGGCTATCAAGACCAGCCTTTGCAGATTGTTGCAGGGCATCACTGTCGAATTCAAATAAAATACCTGAAATGGTATGGGGTTCATCCAGGCGGATGTCAGCATGTAATTCCTCAGGCGTACCATCGACCTGCTGCCTTTCCGTATGATTTTCTACCCTTGTGAGCATCACCATATCGACATAATAATAGGCTCCTTTTTTGGCACCCTTTTTGGTCTGATAGGTCCGGGTCTGTTTGTTGTTCCGGAAATTCCCTATCACAAGAAAATTTTCAAATCCCTTAGCTACAAAATCCGCATGAATCGCAACCCAGTTGCGGGTCTCCCTGTAAAAATCCGGATGTGTTATCTCTATCAGCGTATGCCTATTGTCCTGCACTTTGTGCAATTGCATTGTCGATAATTCCTTTTTGATGGGAAGCAATAGAGCCTTTTCAGAAAGGCAGACTCCAAATTCCCTGATGGCATAGTCCGAATTCTCTGCCAGGCTGATATAAAAAGAGATCCGGTATTGCTCCCCTTCCATCAACTTTTCATTCAGTTGGGTTTGGACATATTCTCTGTAGTCATCAGGAGCAAAAAGATACATCCCCGCATAGCCCTGTCCAAAGTTAACCCCTTGTGATCCAATGAAATTTTCCGGGGTACCCATGGCAACACTACAGCCATGAAAATAGTCCGTAGACCCAAGGGTGGGTGTGCTCCACAGCAACAGATCCGACGCGAAATTCCCAAGCCGCATGGGGCAGGTGGCATACTCCTCAAAGCTTGGATCCGGAACGAGCTCCTGTCCGGTCAATCTTTGAGTATACATCAATGAGGCCAGAATCAGGCCATATAGTACTCTTTTGCCCAATGTGGATTTCATGTCCATAACCACTTCTAATGTAAACATTTGGAGGTAGTACGACTTCTTTTTCCCGGTAAACGGCTATTTTCCGGGTCTCACACAACATGATTGAGAGTTCTTCAGGTCAGCCGGCATTCAATCGTCCCCCCGATCATTCGCATTACAGTAGCAAATAGTACCCTGAATACCGGCGCTCAATAAATACGTGAAATGTGCCTCATCCCCACCGATAGCAGAGAATACTTACGGTGGATCAGTAGCTTTTAACATACGACTTCCGGTCAATCAGAAATCGAATTTATAGGTGACCCCACCAAGAACCTGTAAGCCCTGTACCCCAAAATTGGCCCACCGCTGATACTGATTGTTCGCGAGATTGCTTGCTTTTGCAAAAATGGAAAGCTGATCGCTGAACCTGTATCCCAGATGTGCGTTGGCATCAAAATAAGCATCCACGGTAATTAGAGTGGCTGGGAATAATGATGGTTCTACATTCGCCACGAACTGGGAACTGAAATCATCCCTTTCTCCTACGTAGAAGAGGTTGGCACCCATAAACCATTTCCTGCCAATCTGATAGTCCAGGAAAAAGGAACCTTGCAGGTTCGGGAGATTCCAGGCCGGATTTCCGGTCTCCGTATTATAGTCGAATACCTCCGCATTGACTCCCAAACTAAAATTCCGGTTGACATCCAGATGCAGTTCTCCAAAGACTCCCAGAGTTTTTATATCATCATAGAACAAGCTGAAAGAATTGCCATAATAATATCCCTTTTCATCATCTCTGAATGCGTTCCGGGGGTTCAGTCGAAAGAGGGGCTTTCTGTTTTCGGCCAAATAGGAGCCTTTCAGATTATAACTGAGATTAGGTAATAACTGTCCCTTGAAACCCACATAGGCATTGTACTGCTGATCGGTGGGCTGAATGACAAGGGTTGGGGATACGAAAGGGTTTTCCTCTACAAAACTATAGTAAGAGTTCTGTTGCAATTGGCCTTCCACGCCGCCATATACAATGACAAAATCATCGAGCAATCTATAGGAGGCAGATACATTCGGATAGATGTAAAAATTATTCTCACTGTTTTCGACATCAAGACCATAAACCAGGTGAGCCCCAAGGTTGATGGTAAAGTCGTCCTGAAGAATAGTCAATCCGGGACTGACCCCGGCCTGAAGATGGCTGTAATTGATTTCCGGCAACTGCGATGCACTGCTGATATCCGCGTTTTTAAAATTGCCTCCCACATAGTCCATTTTCAATTTGAGTGTAAACAATTCTTCTCCTATGGGAACTTCGAACCCGGGTTCAAGTATAGCCCTGCTCTCACCCGATGATACGGCATCCCAGAACCTACGGACCAGGATCTCTCCACTTTTAAAAAAAGAATCCTCCAGATTGATATGGGCTTTTGCCTGAGCATTGAAATAATTTTGTTTGGCATCAATTCCATTTGCAAAAGTTTCATCAAATAAACCCTCAGGAAGACCATACCAGTGATATATCTGGTGCTGTGCTCCAAGGGAAGCCCCCCAATCCATGTCTCGGTCCTTCTTGGAATAAGCGGCATCGAGTTTGGTGTTGTAAAAATCCGTATCGAGGGGTGTTGACTCAATATCGCCTCTTGAAGAGATATGGTTGAGGCCAATATCAAGTCGTTCATCACCGCGATTGATATCTCTGCTGGTATAGAAATCGAGCAGTGCATTGTTGTAATTCCCTAACCCCACTGACGCGTAGGAGTTATAAAGTTTTTCCGGCTTCGCCTTCTCCACGACAGAGGCTTTACCCTTTGCTGGAGTAAAAGTGGAAGCCACAGGCACTGAAAAAATGGTGTAGTCGATCTTTTTTTTCTGAAGGACGATGGAGTCGTTCAGGTCTGGGAGCGACTTTATTTTAAAGGCATCGGAAATCGTAGGGGCGTATGGCCTTACAACGGTAACAGTTTCAGTGCCAATATCATCCGTCTCCTGAGCCAGGGTCACAGGACCAATAGCCAAAAGGGTGATAAATAGAAGATTAAAATTCAGATGCGTCATATGGTGTTCTCAAATTGATCTCAAATTATACTGCCTGCAACCGTCACCCTTCCAAAGTCTTTTATTCCTTTACTCCGGTTCTTCGGTATCCACCGAAGAATTACTCCTGGATTCTCTCGATTTAATAGCAGCCAGCTCTGCCCTGGCATCGCTGACGATTTCGGGATATTCCTTAAAATTGGTGATAACGCTTTCGAGAATGTAGGTTGCCTGATAGGCATCCCCAAGGGCATAGAAATTGCCTGCCATCAATATCAATCCCTTACCGCCCCATTCCTTATAAGCGGAATAATCTTTGGCCAGTTTCTGAACGGAATTATTGGACGATTCATAGGCGCCGCCCTTATTGCTAAAATAGGCATCATAGTATAGGGCTTCCGCTGCCGTTTCCCCGGTTGCTATCTGCAGAACTTCCTTATAAGCGGCCTCTGCTTTCGCTTCATTGCCTGTCTGAATGGCAGATCTGGCAATCATGATCTGGGCATCGCTGCGGATGCGATTGTCAATACCGGAAGTGTTTAAGACCTTCTCGGCATAGGCGAGAGTCTGCTCATAGTTTTTTTCCTGGTAGTAACCTTTCATCAGGTTCGATTGCGCAAAGGTTCTGTTTTGAGGAATGTCGGCCATCGCCTCCAGTCTTTCCAGAAAAGGCAGGGCTTTCACATAATCTTTTTTGCCGATATAGAGTTCGCATACTCTTGTTAAGGCCTGTTCAGCATATTCGCTTGCACCCCTGTCTGCCACAAACTGGTAATGCGTCAGCGCCTTGTCCTGATTGCCTTTTGCAAAATAAAGCTGGGCCAGGTTAAAGTTGGCATTCATGGCATGCAGACCATTGGGAAACTGACGGATGTAACTTTCGTAACCTTTGATAGCCGCCTCGCTTTTACCATCGAGCTGTTGTTTATTGGCCGATTCAAAGGTGGCATTATCCAGTTCGGTGTCTGTTACTTCAACAAAATCAAGGCCCTTCACCCAGGAAGCATATTCCTCTACCCTGCCAAGATCGACATAAATTAGTTTTGCCGTTGACACTGCCTGAACGGCTTCCTGGGTACCGGAATGGTCCCTGACAATCGTTTTGAACCTGGCAAGTGCCTGTTCATTTCTGCTCGCATTGTAATGTACCAGTCCCTGCCTGAGCATTGCCTGAGGCGCCAGACCGCTGGCCGGATACTCGCTTAGCATTCGGTCATAGGTCTGCAGGCCATCCTGTTCCCTATTCGCTCTTATATAGGTATTCCCAAGCTCAAACAAGGCATCGTCTTTCAAGGAGGAATTTGGATATCGGGAAACAAAGGCGTTCAGATCTTCAAGCTTGGTATCGTTCCTGTCTACAAAACCATAGCTCAGTGCTTTTTGAAATGCCGCGTAATCTTTTTCCGGACCATTTGCCTCCAGGGCGAGGTTATAGGCCTCGATGGCCGGCCAGTATTTGCTGGTCACAAAATAACTGTCCCCAAGACGGACGAGGGCATCATTCTTCTTTTGTGGTTCCTCCTTATTTCCTGAATACGCCTTGAAATAGGCTATGGCATTGTTATGATCCTTAAGTTTAAAATAGGTATACCCCAGGTTATAATCCAAATCGGCATATTCTGGTGTGGATGATGCAACGGCGTTCTGCTGAAATTGTATATATCCTGCCAATGCTTCGTCAAATCGGTTCAGGAGGTACTCGGATTCCGCATTCCAGAAACTGGCACGTGCCTTGAATAATTGGTCTTCAGCACTGTCGAGGGACTTTTGGAAATTATCCGATGCTCCGGCATAATCGGCCTCAAGAAAAAGCTCCACCCCACGGTAAAAAGCAACCTTCTGATAAGTTGTACGGCTGGCAAAGTTCCTGTTCTCCTCCAACAGGGTCATAGCCCCTTTGAAATTCCTTGAGGTGATATAGGAATCGACCAGCAATTCCTGAATTTCCGCTGAACTTTCATGATTGGGATATTTTTGGAGAAAGGTGGTCAGAACACTGGGTACCGGTTCATAGGCATTCCCGATTTCATAACTGAGCCGTGCATAATTAAGGTAGGCATCCTGCTGTATCTCAGGACTGAAATCCATCTGGGAAGCATTCCGGAAGGCGTTGAGCGCCTCCTGTTTTTTATCTGATTCCAGGTAGCATTCGGCCAGGTGGTAATAGGCGTTCTGTGAAACGCTGTTGGTCCCGCCAATTATTTTATTAAACTGCTGGATTGCATTTAAATAATCCTTCTGCTGATAATACGAATAGCCCAGAAGGTAATAGTCTGTATTACTCCATTTTCCGCGTTGTCCTTTATATTCCTTAAGATATGGAATTGCTTCCGCATATTGTTTCAGGTTGAAATGGCTTTCCCCAATTATTTTATTGAGTTCCGAAACTTCCTCCCTGTCCGATTTCGGAAGTTGTTTTTTGGCAAGGGTGATGGCCTCTTCAAACCTTCCCAGTTTAAAATTCATATCGGCCTGGTAGTAGGACAATTTTTCATCCAGCAGTTTTTGATCCGTTATCTGGTCAAACCGCTTGTTTGCACCTTCATAGTCATCCTGCTGATAGGCAATGTAACCAAGGTAATATTTGGCCTGTGAGCCATAGGTTGGAGAGGTGGTTACTTTATTCAGGTAACGTTCAGATTCCTTTGGCTTGCTGGAGGAAAATAGGGAGTAACCCATATTGAAGTTAAATCGCTCCATTTCCTTTCTTGCCATCGCGCTCTGATCTACCTTGGTATACCATTTAAGGGCGTAAGGATACTTTCCGTTTTCAAAGTAATAATCGGCCACATCAAGAAAAGCAGAGTTGCGTTTGGTAGAGGTAGGATACTGCTCCACAAAATCTTCCATCAGCCGGTCTGCACCAAGCTGATTCAGACGAACAGCGGCATTGGCGGCGTAATAAGCACTGTTGGCCTGAGTTTCCGGATCACTGCTGTTGTCCCCTACTTCCTCAAAAAGGGTTTGTGCTGCCTGGTACTGCTTATCATTGTAGAGCGCAAGGGCATCCTGGTACTGTTTTCGATCGTGGGTATAGATCTGTGATTCCTGGGCAAGGCTGAAGACGGCACTGCCAATGAAACTTAGCAGAAGCGCGGTTTTTTTCCTTTTCATAACGTTCTCGAGCTATTAAGAATTACCGTATTTCAAATTAATAACGTCAAATATTGTACTCAAGTATACATGCGGACTAATTAACAGAAAATTCAATGTCCTCCATCATCCTAAGCAGGAACTTATTACTTTTATGTCAACAAAAAAGCTATGGCAGGGAGTATTTTATCATTGAAGGATGTCGCGGTTTTCCAGGTAGACAATATGGTCCTAAACGATATTACCCTCGAGATAAGGGAAGGGGAATTCGTGTACCTCATAGGAAAGACAGGGAGTGGAAAAAGCAGTTTTATGAAAACACTGTATGCAGATCTGCCCTTGCGACATGGAGAAGGGAAGGTGGTGGGATTCAACCTGAAAACCATGAAGGAAAAAGACATTCCGTATCTCCGAAGGAAGCTTGGGATTGTATTTCAGGATTTCAAACTGCTGCCCGACCGGAACGTGAATGGCAACCTGCACTTTGTACTCAAGGCAACTGGATGGACAGACCAGGCTCGCATGGAGGCTAAGATGGAGGAAGTGCTGATCAAAGTCGGCATGAAAACCAAAGGCTTCAAGTTCCCACATGAATTATCCGGCGGAGAGCAGCAACGGATTGCCATAGCCAGAGCCCTGCTGAACGATCCTGAATTGATCCTCGCGGATGAGCCTACCGGAAACCTGGATCCGCAAACCAGCGTTGAAGTGATGAAGGTGTTGCAGGAAATCAATAAAACAGGAAGAACCATTCTCATGGCTACTCATGATTACGCGCTGATACTGAAATACCCGTCCAAAACGCTGAAATGCGATGGCAATAAGGTCTTTGAGGTGATTCAGAAAGCCGTTTAGAAAGTTTGGGATAGGTGAAATGGTATCTTTGATTCCAATGACAAGTGGCTTGTAATTGTGCAACATTGTAAGATTTTCCCCCGGTAGTTGTCAGCAAAAATCATTCGTCCCTAAAATTTATTCCTTTAGATATAAAAATTTGTTAAAAATAGCTACTTTAGGGACCGTCTTGAATTGATGTTTTTTGATAAGGGCATTTTGGTCCGTATTTAAAAAAACAGCAGGGTATTGACAAAAAAGTGACAGTATATCTCCCCCATATATTTTTACGAGACATTAAAAATTAATCACACATCTATGAAAATCAGAGTATTAGCGCTCTTATGTGCGCTGTTGTTGTCTTTCCATTCCTGTAAAACGGAACCTCCCAAACCAGTCATTGCAGAAAACACCGAGGTCCGGCAATGGAAGCCTGAAGATACCCGAAGTGTTACTGGATTGATGGCTAAAAGGGGCCTGATTTCCCGTACCGCGGAGGCCACCCCGGGTTATGTGCTTTTGGTGCCAAGTGAGAGCAAGCGCACCTACTTATTAGACATGGACGGAGCAGTTGTCCATAGCTGGGAGGGGAAGTTGAACTCCATGAATGTCTACCTGCGTAAAAACGGTAATTTGGTTCGTCTGGAACGGGATGAGAATTTCCCGACTTTTGCCGCAGGAGGTCAGTCAGGCAGGATCTCAGAATATGACTGGGAAGGAAATCAGGTCTGGGGCTTTAAATGGGCCGATGACAAACAATTGATTCACCATGATATCGAGCTCATGCCAAACGGAAATATTCTGGCCATATCCTATGAAACCAAAACACCGGAAGAAGCGCTGGCTGCGGGTAGGGATCCAAAACACATTCCCAAGGCGGGTCTCTGGCCCGACAAGATCATTGAAATCAAACCCACAAAACCGGAAGGCGGAGAAATTGTATGGGAATGGCACATGTGGGATCACCTGATACAGGACCTGGATCCGAAGAAAGCAAATTACGGGGTGATCGCGGATAACCCCGGAAAAATCAACATCAATGCCGGAGTGGATGCAGAAGCCGGTGGACCCCCTGTAACCCAGGAACAGATCAATGAACAGATCAAAATTGGAGCCGCAACTTCAAACGCCACGGTAGAGAACCGCGGTTCGGACATCACCCATACGAACGCCATTGGATATAATGAAGCATTGGATCAGATTGTGATCAGCGTCCCTGGATTCAATGAGATTATGATTATTGACCATAGTACAACTACGGAAGAAGCCCGGGGAAGTACAGGAGGTAAGGCCGGACATGGCGGGGAACTCTTGTACCGTTGGGGAAATGCGGTGAATTATGGCCGGGGAGAAAGTAAAGATCAGCAATTGTTTGGCCAGCATGATGTAAAATGGATCCCTGAAGGTTATCCTGGAGCAGGTCATTTGATGGTATTTAACAATGATATTAAGAGCTCTGCAAATAAATTACCCAGCATGTTTGCGGCATTTGCGACGGCCAATTCACCGGATCCGCAAATAAGCATCGGTGACTTTGGCAACTACAGCGCAGTCTACGAAATTCAGACGCCCGCCGGCGATGGGGCTTATACCCTAGAGGATCAGGCCGCCTTCGGCCCCAAAGAACCGACCTGGTCTTATACGGCTCCCGATAAGTATTCATTTTATTCCGCCTTTATTTCCGGGGCGCACAGAATGAAAAACGGTCACACCTTTATCACTTCCGGCGCCAGCGGGAGGTTATTTGAGGTGACCCCTGATAATGAAATCGTTTGGGAATACTGGAATCCATACAATGAACATTACCGCTTACCTGACGGCACTCGTGCCCAACCTGTAGGTCCGTTCATGTACAATCAATTCAGGGCAACGCACCTTCCAACGGATCATGAAGCGTTTTCCGGAAAAGACCTGAAACCTATTTCCCCGCAACCGGAGCCTTTTATATTTAAAATGCCACCCGCTCCCAAGGAAAAAGACAGTGTCCGGTAAAAAATAATTTCAACCATAAAACAATTATAGCCATGTCGATCAAACTCATAGGAGCCGGTTTTCCGAGAACGGGAACCACAACCCTCAAGGGAAGCCTTGAAAAACTTGGATTTAAAAAAGTATATCATATGAAGGAGTTGCTGGTCAAACCTGACATGCTCCATTACTGGACCACGCTGGATGCTACCGGGGATACCGACTGGGAAGGTCTTTATAATGGTTATGATGCCACTGTGGATTTTCCCGGCTATCCATGGTACAAAGAGCACATGAAAAAATATCCGGATGCCAAGGTGATTCTTACCGTACGGGATTTTGATGCCTGGTATAATAGCGTCACAAGTACAGTTTGGAAAGCCGGGCCGCAGACTCCGGGAGAGAAAATAAAAATGATTGGCAAGCTACTTACCAATCCCCGGGCAAGAAAAGTAGTCAAATGTATAAAATTCTTCAAAAGCGTCTTTTTTGCAGGGAAACTTCAAGGAAAATTTCAGGATAAAGCCTTTGCAAAATCGGTATGGGATGCCCATATCAAAGAGGTAAAGGCGACGGTGCCTGCTGACAAGTTACTGGTATATGATGTCGCAGAGGGGTGGGCGCCGCTTTGTACCTTCCTTGGAGTTGCTATCCCAAATGAGGCCTTACCTCACCTCAATAAAAAAGAGAATTTTAAGGAAATGCTGCCGCAGTTAATGAAAGGAAATATGGTCTGATCTTCCTCACTCTCACAATTGCCATGGCAGCCTGAGAGACAGGGAGGTGATTCATTTTGAAAAAGCTATGAAAATCATAGATACCGAAAGCTGGCAGGTGAAAACCGCTTTATTATTGGTGAGTAGCCTCACGATCGTGTCTATGATTACGATCTCGGCTTCTCTCCCTGACATGTCAAGGGCTTTTGCATCCCATCCGGAAGGAGCTTCCCTGGTAAAGCTCTCGTTGTCATTTCCTGCGTTGTTCATTGCGCTAAGCGCGATGGCCGCAGGCGTATTTATCGACAGATTCGGGCGCCTGAAACCATTGGGAATCGCGTTATTGCTTTATGCCGTGGCCGGAAGTTCGGGCTATTGGCTTGACAACATTTACCTCATCCTTGCAGGAAGGGCACTTCTTGGCGTGTGTGTAGGGATTTCAATGACCATTGTGACCACTTTGGTAGCCGATTATTATCTGGGACAATCCCGTCAAAAATTTGCCGGACTGCAGATTGCAGTGATGTCCCTCGCGGGTATCATTTTTATCACCCTTGGCGGGGTATTGGCCGACATCCACTGGCGGGTACCTTTCCTGCTTTACCTCTTCCCGGTTCTGATTCTGCCCTTTACCTATCTTTTTCTAAAAGAACCTGTTAAGGTAATGGCGGGACAAAAGGGAACAAATTCAGTAAAAGCACCCGCGGTTATCTGGCTTGTTTACATTAATGTCATGTTGTTGTGGATACTTTTTTTCATCATTCCGGTCCAAATTCCATTTTATTTGAAAACGCTTGGAGTAGAAAGTAATACGCTTATTGGTATCGCCATCGCGTCCAGCACCTTTTTTTCTGCGATTGCCTCCTTTTTTTATTCCCGTATAAAGGACCGCTTCGGATTCAGGCCGATTTTTGCCGTGGGATACCTGTTAATGGCTGCGGCCTATCTGGCCATAGCCTACGGGCAGTCTTACAGCATGGTACTTTTAGGGATGCTGCTGGCAGGTCTGGGAATGGGGCTGATGATTCCCAACGGAAACATATGGGTGATGCAATTGGCACCTCCTGAAATTCGGGGAAGATGCATTGGCCGGCTAACCACCTTCTGGTTCCTTGGCCAATTTTTATCGCCTTTGTTATTGCTGCCATTATTGGATTTCCTCTCCGTATCCCAATTGTTTTACCTGCTCAGCGCTTTATTAATCACCCTGAGCCTCAGCTTCCTCTTTCTCGGGATTCAATTCTCGAGGATACAAAAGAGAACCGCACCACTTGCAGATACAACTTCTGTATCCTGAGAAGAAAGCTGATTGACATGGATATGGTTTAGATACTCATGGATTCTATCTAATATTTGTACCTTAATACGCCATTGCACGACACCTTCGTACGGATTGCGGAAAATAGGTAAGATATCCCGCCTTTCTGCGACGGCCTGTGATTTATAAATACGACTACAGAGGACGCTCATGATATTAAAAAAACAGGTATATCAACCCGATAAAAAAGCAAATCCGCTGATCGGGATCCTGCTCTTTCTTATTTCTGTCGTATTATTTGTGATTACGGCACCGATTGGATTTGTAGCCGGCCTCCTTTACAGTTTCCTGATGAAAGGGGTACCAGGACTTGGTGAATATCTGCTCAAGGCCGCGATTTCCATCGACCAATTAGGGAATGTGGTTATGCAGCATTTATTAAATGTGCTGTGGATACAACCCGGGGGTTACAAATTCGGTAACCGCGATGAAACTATTTCCAGTGCTTTGGGGCGCAACAGGAAACTAAAAACCCTTACTGCTATCGGCAGGACCACAGATGAATTCCTGGACCTCATTGACCCCGGCCATACGCTGAATTCAATAGATTACTACATTGAACCTACAGAAGAAATTATCGATACAGTTGCCTGGATCTACCTCGTAGATCGCAAAATCCTGTGCGTGAAGTCGCCCGGCAATCAATTCTTCGAGATACCTGCAGGCATCAGGATCACAGGCGAATCAGATGCGGAGGCTCTTTACCGGGAAATGAAAGGGTTGTTTGGTATTGAACTTACGCTCCGTTCGCTTAACTTTATAGGTATCTTTGAAGCCGCAGCAATGGACAGGGAGCCAGCCATCCTTTTGCGCAAGACCTGTTATTCGGCGCTTTTTGAAGGATCATTCCTTCCTGACCCGCCCACCCTGGATATTGCCTGGCTATCCTATAACGACAGGCCTGACATTACGGAGACGGACCAGATGCTATTCGACTTTTTACAGGAAAATGGGGACCTGGATTAAGGGGCGGTCTGCTCCGAAAGTTTTTGTTATTTTTGCCCAGCGATTACAACTACTTACTTATTGATTTTATATGGCAGTACTTGGCATAGACATCGGTGGTTCCGGGATAAAAGGCGCCCTTGTGAACATGGATACCGGGCAAATGATCACCGAACGTTTTCGGATTCCAACACCTCCTTCCGGCAAACCCGATGAAATGGCGGAAGTGGTAAAAGAGATTATTAAGCATTTTAATTACAGCGGATGGGTCGGCTGCGGATTTCCGACAGTCATAAAAAACGGCGTCTGCAATTCCTCCGGCAACCTCCACCCCGACTGGAATGGGGTGAATGTGGAACACCTCTTTGAAAAAGCAACCGGGTTGGAATTTACGGTAATAAATGATGCCGATGCTGCGGGATATGCCACAATCAATTATGGCATCGGTAAAGGCAAAGAAGGGTTCGTGGTCATGATTACCATTGGCACCGGTCTGGGGAGTGGCGCCTTTTTGGACGGCCGGTTGATCCCTAATTTTGAACTGGGCCAGATCCCCTACAAGAAATATGATAAGATAGAGTCCTGGGCGGCAGGTTCAGCGAAGGACAAAGAAGGGCTGACCTATAAAAAATGGGGCAAACGGTTCAATAAATTCCTTAAGTATGTAGAGCTGATCATTGCGCCGGACCTTATCATTCTTGGAGGTGGCGCTTCCAAGGACTTTGGTGAATTCCGGGAATTTATAAAAATTGACACCCCGGTCATCGCGGCAGGACTTCAGAATGACGCCGGGATCATTGGCGCCGCCACCGCCTGCATAAAATGCCGTATTTAGATCTTTTAACTAAGAGAATACCCTGGCGCTAAGCTAGTCCTTATTCCTTTTCCTGTCTACTTCCTTAAGATAGATCTTACGCAGCCTCAGGTGTTTCGGGGTAACCTCTACGTATTCATCTTTTTGTATATATTCCAGAGCCTCTTCGAGAGAAAATTTGACAGCAGGAATGATCCTTGCCTTGTCATCGGCCCCGGAGGAACGCACGTTCGACAATTTTTTGGTTTTGGTAATGTTGATCGTCATATCGTCTCCCCTGGAATTCTCCCCTATGACCTGCCCTTCATAGATATCCTCTCCCGGATCTATAAAGAAACGGCCTCTGTCCTGTAACTTGTCAATCGAATAAGGTATCGCCTTCCCGTTTTCCATGGAAACCAGGGATCCGTTTTGACGCTGGGGGACCTCCCCTTTCATAGGCTGGTATTCCAAAAACCTGTGTGCCATTACAGCTTCTCCGGCTGTCGCGGTTAGTAATTGGTTCCTAAGACCGATAATCCCTCTGGAAGGAATTAAAAACGCACAATGCATCCTGTCGCCCCGGGCTTCCATTCCTGTCATTTCTCCTTTCCGGATAGAGACCATTTCTACCGCCCTTCCTGACACTTCTTCAGGAAGATCGATGGTAAGCTGTTCTATAGGTTCACATTTAACCCCGTTGATGGTTTTGATGATGACCTGAGGCTGCCCGATCTGTAGTTCATATCCTTCCCTTCTCATGGTTTCGATCAGCACTGAAAGATGCAAGACGCCCCGCCCGAAGACCGTGAATTTATCAGCACTGTCTGTGGGTTGCAGTCGCAGCGCCAGATTTTTCTCAAGCTCTCGCTCTAACCTTTCTTTTATATGCCTGGAGGTTACGAATTTACCATCTTTTCCGAAGAAAGGACTGTCGTTTATCGTAAACAACATGCTCATGGTAGGTTCGTCAATAGCAATTGTTTTAAGGCCTTCAGGTTGTTCCAGATCTGCAATAGTATCGCCGATGTCGAAACCTTCGAGCCCGATGATCGCACAAATATCCCCCGTGCTTACTTCCGCCACCCGTTTCCGGCCTAGTCCTTCAAATGTGTATAATTCTTTGATCCTCGACTTGACAATGCTGCCATCACGCTTCACAAGGGATACCTGTTGTCCTTCCTTCAGTGTGCCGCGTTGAAGTCGCCCGATAGCGATCCTACCCGTGAAGGAGGAAAAATCGAGGGAGGTGATAAGCATTTGCGTATTTCCCTGCGCCGGTTTAAAACTTTCAATGTGATTGACAACCATATCCAGCAAGGGCTCTATCGAATCCGTACGATGTTTCCAGTCGTCACTCATCCAGTTATACTTTGCCGATCCGTATACCACAGGGAAGTCGAGTTGCCATTCTTCAGCTCCGAGTTCAAACATGAGATCGAACACTTTCTCATGCACTTCTTCAGGTGAACAGTTTTCCTTATCCACCTTATTAATAACCACACAGGGTTTCAACCCTAAATTAAGAGCCTTCTGTAAAACAAAACGGGTCTGAGGCATAGGGCCTTCAAACGCATCCACCAATAACAAGACGCCGTCCGCCATATTGAGTACCCTTTCCACCTCCCCGCCAAAATCTGCGTGTCCGGGGGTATCAATGATATTGATTTTGGTCCCTTTGTACATCACTGCAACGTTCTTTGAAACGATGGTGATGCCGCGTTCCCGTTCCAGGTCATTGTTGTCAAGGATGAGATCCCCCATTTTTTCATTCGCGCGGAAGGTCTGGCAAAAGTGAAGTATTTTGTCAACCAGAGTCGTTTTTCCGTGGTCTACGTGGGCAATTATCGCAATATTTTTTGTGGTGGACATGGCTTTCTTTTGAGCGCGCAAAGATAGTGCTAATTTTGTTTCATTAAACGCAGCCTCCCTTTTTTATATTGTTGATACAGATCAGGTTTTATATTGCCCTTTCCCATACAGAAAGAATTTGGGAAATTAAAGCACCGACATCCAGCGGTGTTGCCCTAATACAGGACGGGTACCTTTGGATACAGCGGTTGATAAGATTTAATGTCGACTTGTCATAGGCTCGACGGAGATCATTTTGTCAGTGGACCTGCTGCCGGGATTACGTCATGGAAAAAAGCTCACCGAGGAGGTCAAGGGTGTCATACTAATTTCGACTTCGCTGATAGCACCCAGCCCGGGTTTAAATTAAGAGTCGGCAAAACGGCCGCTTTAATAGTGTCATAAAAATAGTAGCCTAAGCAGATGCTGTCCGGTAATAAATCCGCCCGGCCAAGTTCTCTGAATTCCCTACCATGGTCTATAAAGCCAAAGTAGGACCCTGAGGTAGCTTGCCTTAAGTCAAACAGGTCTTCAAAATACAGGGTGGCAGACGCCCCCGTGTAATCTGCCGAATTCCCTGGGGTGTGTCTTCCTTTATCTGCGCGCTGTTGCATTGAAATATAATATCGGTACTGGCCATCAACCTTGGGATAGATTTGTAGTTCTAAAACGTCAAGTCCGGGGGAATTTTGCCCGGTTAATCTGAGACAGCAGATGATAATAGTGACAACAACCCGGATCTGCATACACTCTTTAAGAGGTTGTTTCATCATCCGGCGAATCCCCGGACAAAGTTTATCTTTGTGACAAATCAGGAGGTCATGAAATTACATCAAATTCCTAAGTTAAGGCATTCGGATCAGAATACTTTTTTCCTACTTTCCGGGCCTTGTGCTATTGAAGGCGAGGTTATGGCTTTGCGTATTGCCGAGGAAATAGTCACGATTACGGATCGGTTAAAGATCCCTTATGTTTTTAAAGGGAGTTTCAAAAAAGCGAACCGCAGCCGTGTGGATTCCTTCTCGGGGATCGGAGATGAAAAAGCGCTCAAAATCCTGAGAAAAGTTTCAGAAACCTTTGAAATACCGACCATTACAGATATTCATGAAGTTTCTGACGCCGTGATGGCTGCCGGCTACGTAGACATCCTGCAGATACCGGCCTTTCTGGTACGCCAGACGGATCTGGTGGTGGCTGCCGCGGAAACAGGAAAAGTTGTCAACCTGAAAAAAGGTCAGTTTATGAGCCCTGAAAGCATGAAACACGCGGTCAATAAAGTAACTGACTCAGGCAATGAACAGGTGATGATTACGGACAGGGGAACCATGTTTGGCTACCAGGACATGGTGGTCGATTTTCGTGGGATACCTACCATGAAGCAATTTGCACCTGTGGTTCTTGATGTGACCCATTCCCTGCAGCAACCAAACCAGACCTCCGGGATTACGGGAGGCCGGCCGGAACTTATCAATATCATGGCGCGTGCCGGTATTGCAGCAGGTGTTGACGGTATCTTTATGGAAACGCACTTTGATCCCACAAACGCGAAAAGTGACGGAGCCAACATGCTGCCCCTGGACCGGATTGAAAAATTACTGACCGACCTGGTTACGCTCAGACAAACTATAAATTCCCTATAATATTCCTGGTTTTTTTCTGTTAAGGTAGGATATGCTTAACCTACCATTTATGCACTTCAGAATATTCACCGTATTGGTGGCTTTCCTATGGACCTTTACCATAACTGCCCAAATGAAAGATGCCTTCGGCGAACTTACCCAGTTTGAACGGCAATTTACCTCCTACGAGAAGGACCAGGCGGCCAGCGCCATTGTCCTCTATGAAAAGGCCGATAATTATTTTGAAGTCATTCATCAACGGATCTGGCTGATCAAGGAATACCACGGGAAAATAAAAATCCTTACGGATCAGGGATACGGGGAAGGTACGATCAGCATTCCGATTTACAAAGGAGAAAACAGTTCTGAAAAAGTAGAGGGGGTACGGGCGATCACCCACAATGGCACACTTAAAACAAGCCTTTCGCCCAACGGCTTATATACCAAGCAAATAAGCGAAAGATTCTCTGAGTTAACTTTTACATTTCCCAATATCAAAGTAGGATCCATCCTTGAATACCGCTACAAGCTTATCTCCCCGTTCATCTACAACCTGAGTGGCTGGACTTTTCAATCGGGCATCCCTAAAATTTACAGTGAATACAATGCAAGTATTCCTGCAAACTACAGATATAACCGCAACCTGAGCGGGTATTTAAAACTGGCCATCAATGAATCTACCGTAAAGAAAGGGTGTTTTGTTGTCGAGGGCTTCAATGAAGCTGCCGACTGTGAGGTGCTGAAGTATGCGATGAAAGATATCCCGGCTTTCAGAGATGAGGAATTCATGCTTGCGGCTTCCAATTATAATTCGCGGATCGATTTTGAACTTTCCGAATACCATCGTCTCGATGGAACTACCGATAAATACACCAAAAGCTGGGAGGATGTGGACCGGGAATTCAGGGGCGATCAGAACATTGGTCGACAGCTCACCAAGAAAGGCTATTTTGAGAAAAATGTTCCTGAATCCCTGCTTATGGAGGGGGACGCACTAACAAGGGCCAAAAATATTTACGAATTCGTCCGGAAACATTATACCTGGAACGGGAATTACGGGATTTATCGCGATATACGGGTAAAAGAGGCTTTTGATGAGAAAATAGGAAATGTCGGGGAGATCAACATCGCCCTTATTAATCTCCTCAACGCCGCGGCCATCCCAACCCAGCTGATGCTCACCTCGACCAGGGGAAATGGATTGCCCAAAAAGTCGCATCCGGTGATGACTGATTTTAACTATATTATCGCAAGAGCGAACATCGACGGCAAAGTATACTGGCTGGACGCTACGGATAAGCATACGCCCTTTGGTCTGCTTCCCTACCGGAGTCTGAACTATTATGGCAGGGTAATGGATTTTAAAAACGAAAGTTTTTGGGAGGACCTCCTCATAGAAGACAAGAACAAATATGTGGTCAGGGCCAAGATTACATTTGATCCTGAGCAACAAACCGCTCAAGTTACCTTTGATGAGATCAATATAGGATATGATGCCGTCGCAAGACGGCAATCCTTTGATGAACAACCGCGGGAACAGTATCTGGAAAATGTGGAAGGCAGGATATCCGGAGTTGAGATAGAAACTTATGAACTTTTGGAGGAACGCAACTCGGACCGCATGGTTTCCGAAAGATTTGGGGTAACCCTGGAGAACCGCTATTCGGATGAATTGATCTATTTTGACCCTTTTATAGTCAGGTTCTTTGATAACAATCCGCTGGAATCTGCGGATCGTAAGGTTCCGGTCGATTTTGGCTATACCCGCAATTTTCAGTATACGGCGCAAATCGTCGTGCCGGACGGATTTGAACCAGATCAGATGCCGGAGAGTCGCGAGATCATCCTGCCGGAAAATAGAGGCATGCTGAAGTTTACCTCGGCCATCTCAGGGAATAATCTCCACATCAACTACAATCTTATCCTCAACCGGACCCATTTTACCCCGGATCAATATCCTGAATTGCGGGACTTATTCAAAAAGGCTGTCGAAACAGAGAATACTACCGTGCTGGTTTTCAGGAAAAAGCAGGTATAAAGAGTATTGGCCGTCTTTTGACTATCTTTAAATAGCCATCGAATCCAATGCGTCAATTTGTATTTTTCCTGTTTTTTCTTCTTTCCACCGCCGGGTCTTCTCAGGAATTTGAAGTTGTGGACGGGAAAGTGCTGCGTTACCCCCGCTTTACCTCTTTGGAGGCGCTGGGCTACCGAATCATGAATGATTTTCAAACAGATTCGGAAAGGGTCAGGGCCGCTTTTATTTGGGTAACACACCATATCCGCTATGACAATTCTTTTGATCATATCTTCCAGACAAGGTACCAATTCAGTTATCAGTCCGAAGATGACAAGCAACGGCAGATAGACCGGCTGGTAGGTACCAGGGTGGACAGGGCTTTTGAGTTGCGGAAGGGCGTTTGCATGGATTATTCTCTGCTGTTGAATGCTTTATGCATGCAGTTCGAAGTGCCCACGCGGGTGGTAAAAGGTATCGGCAAAACCGATATCAGGGTCATCGGGGGTGAACCGGTGTATAAAAATCATACATGGAACGTGGTACAGATAGACGGGCAGTGGAAACTTCTGGATCCTACCTGGGCCGCGGGATACATGGACCTTGTCACCAAAACCTTTGTACATCGCTACATGGATCATTACTTCTTTACGCCGCCTTCCGACTTTGTAAAGCACCATCTTCCGGCCAAACCGGAATGGCAACTGCTGACTGAAACCATAGATGCACGGAAATTCTTTGAAGCCCCAATTTTCCTGCCCGATTTCTTCGACAAGGGAATAGAATTATCTGCAAACACCCGTGGAATATTACGCAGATCCGATTCAAAATCCCATTTTATACACTTCAAAAAGTTACCTTCTCTGCATACCATGCACTACACCATCGGAGGTGTTCCGAAATTCAGGAGGATGGGATTTAAAAAAAGCCGGAATCACAGCTATATTTCGAGGTTTCGGCTCAGAAATAGATTATACAGGAATCATGATGTACTTACCGTCTATATGGGAGAAAAACCCATTTTAAATTTCAGGATAGAAGAATAACCAGTCCTGGCTCCCCGAATACAACTCACAAAACGATCCGCTGGCGTTTGCAGGTACTTTATTATACTTATATTTATAAAAGTCATTATACTAAATTGGTCGTTTTTGAAATCCCTTTAATGAAAAAATTTTATTCCATACTGCTTGCCTTATTTCTGCTGGTGGGCTGTTCCCGTTCCGATGATGCGTCCGACCCAGCGGATCGGGATCGCTCCGGACAGGATGACAGCGCCGAGGAAGGGAATTCGGGAGATAATGACAATGACACCAATGCCGCCGGTTATTCCGATGACAATCTGGAGGATATCGCGAGAGATTTTAAAGTGTTCATGGACGCATTTAATATTCCTGGGGCACAGCTGGCCATCAGCCGAAACGAAAAACTGGTTTATTCAGCCGCTTTGGGACAGGCAAAGACCGAGAGCAATATTGCTGTCAATGAGAACTCTATGTTCCGGATTTCAAGCATCTCCAAATCCCTTACATTACTGGCTGTTTCCCAACTGGTTGCTGAAGGGAAACTAGATCTGGATGCCCTGGTATTCGGGACGGGCGGCCTGTTGGGTACGACTTACGGTTCGCCACCCTATGAAACGACTGAAATGACCATTACCGTGGCTCACCTTATTGAACATAAAGGGGGGTTTACAGATGTCCCTTATGATATCATGTTTGATGATATCCGGTTCACCCGCGATGAGTTGATAGGTAAAGTCCTTGATGAGCGATCGCTGACATATAAACCCGGAACATCCTACAGCTTTTCCAATTTCGGCTATAATCTGCTGGGAAGGGTGATTGAAAAGGTTACGGGAAAAACCTATGAGGCCTATGTACGAGAAGAGATTCTCTATCCGATGGACCTTACTCACATGCGGATCGGAGGCAATGAGAAGGAGAAAGCCTTTCAGAATGAAGTTAATTATTACTCCAATTACATATCCCCATATCAGTTAAATATCAGCCGGATGGATGCGGACGGAGGATGGATCGCATCTGCCAAAGATCTGGTCAAATTCGCGGTTCACGTGGATAAGCGCGCGGGAGTACCCGATCTGCTTGCGGACGATCAGATACTGGGATATTTTCAAAGCGGCCGGTGGAATCAAAACGGGGCCGTTCCTGGGACCATCGCGGTTCTGGAAGTTGGCTATCCGTTTTCCTTTGCGGTACTTCTAAATAAGAGTGAGACAAATTATCAGGACATCATTGGCTATGTTCGTAGATTTATGAACGATAAAATACGGGAGCAGGAAAATTGGCCAAAACAGGATATGTTTGATTACTACTAATCCTAATTCTGATAGTTACCTCTGAGGGCAAATTGCCCGAGTCCCAAGTTAGGAGAAAGCCTCATTAAAAGACTACATTTAATTAACAATGGATCCATTGCCGATCTTTATTTTTGATAAAACCGAACTATGAAATATCTTATCCTCTTCTGTTTGCTTGGCAGTTTATTTCACTGTAGTGCGCAACTGCATTCCCACTCAGGCAATGGGGCGATGCGATATCCTGATATTGAAGGATACGTTACCCTGAAAACGGATCTTCATGAGCACACTGTCTTTTCAGATGGCCATGTCTGGCCGAATATCCGTGTGATGGAGGCTTTAAGAGATGACCTTGACGCGATTTCGCTTACGGAGCACCTGGAATACCAGCCTCATAAGGATGATATCCCACATCCTGACCGGAACAGGTCGTATGAGTTGGCGATCGAGGAGGCCAAGGAGCATGACCTTCTGATTATCAGGGGATCGGAAATCACCCGGGACGCACCCATAGGTCACAACAATGCCGTATTTATCTCGGATGCCAACCCACTCGTCGCCTCAGATTCCCTTACCGCTTTCAGGGAGGCCAGGAAACAAGGGGCATTTATATTTTGGAACCATCCTGCTTGGCATGCTCAAAACCCGACAGGCAACCCCTTTATGAGTGCCTTTCAAAAAGACAGGGTGGCAAATGATGAACTTCATGGGATCGAGGTCATCAATTCTGTGGATTTTGCCCAGGAATCCCTGGCCCTGGCGCTGGAATATAATCTCACCATTCTCGGAACCAGCGACATTCATGGCCTTATCGACTGGGATTATACCGAAAAAGGGAATCACCGCCCTATTACACTGGTATTTGCTAAAGACAAACAGTTGGAAAGCCTCCGGGAGGCACTTTTCGCAGGAAGGACGGTGGCAGTGTATAATGATCTTTTGGTGGGCAGGGAAGCGTATTTGAAACCCTTGATTAAGGCGTCCATCAAGATAACCAAAACTGCCTATATTAAAAATACGCAGGTCCTGGAAGTGGTCATGGAAAATATTTCGAGCAGCGATCTGCTATTCGAAAATCAGATGCCCTATACCTTCTACAGCAGTCCTCCGGTTTTTGAGGTGAAAGCAGGATCGACTTACACTCTTAACATAAAAACCCTGGAGGAAAAACCGGAAGTCACCCTCGCCTTAAAGGCGTTGGGCGCATTTACCGCACCAAGGGTACAGCCAGTTATCGAATGGCTGCTACGGCCTGCGGCTACCCCACAGTGACATAATTTATGCAGTAGATTTCACTTTAACTTGCAAGGTAGGTGCAGCATCCCGGTCTTTCTTTATAAGGAGAAAAACCTATCGCCCTATGGACCTTGGAAAAAGAAAAAGTTACGTCTATGTCATGTGCAATGAAGACCATTCCTTTATTTATATAGGAGTTACCACCAACCTGAAACGGCGGGTCCGTCAGCATAAGAACAAGGCTTTCAGGGGCTATATGGGAAGGCACCATTATACCAGGCTTGTTTACTTTGAAATCTTCTTTCATATTCTGGACGCTATCGCCCGGGAAAAGCAATTTAAGGCAGGAACCCAGAGGAATCTCAATAAACTGGTTGAGTCAAACAATCCGGAATGGCTGGACCAGGTGTATTTGCTGACAGAAATTTTGCCGGCTGCGACCTTGGCCGAGGAGCAACGGCACAGGCAAGGATAGTGGTTAATCCAGGACTATCGGAAAATCGGAACTATTACCCGACAAGTGTAAATGAAGGAAAATGGACTAAGCCCCGTTAACATAGTCCTCCAGGTAGGCATATTTCTCGGTGAGCCGACCGTTAAGGGTCATTCTGGCCCGTTGGAGGATGCCGTCGGCATCCCCGTTGAAGAAGGCGGGGAGTACATGATTTACAAAGGTAGCGCCAAAGCCTTCACTGGCATCCCTCGGCAATTCGGCCGGGAGGTTGTCCACAGCCATCACCGCAATGGCTGTCGGCGTTTTATAATCGGTTTCCGTAGCGGTTGCGGGATCATATCCATATAGGGGATCTGCGATAGTGGAAGCCCGGAGGGTGCTGGCAATGGGACCACCCACATCACAGCTGATATCGGCAATGACACTGATGTTAAAATCGGGTTGTCTGGCATCCTCCACGGTGAAAAACCGCGGGGCTGCGGAGGCGTAAAAATGGCAGGCCATATACAGATCGGTCACTTTGGCAAAACGCATAAAGTCGGATTCGTACTCCGCCGGATTATCGAAAAAATCCTGCATATCTCTGCTTGCCCCATCCATTCGTTTGTTGTAGTCAAGTACATCTGTCTGGCAGAAAACCGCGGTTGGAAAATCTTGTGAAATGAATGCGTCCACCCCTACTTCCTTCAGCCCCATCCCGAATAACATTTCACGTGCCCCGTTGCCCACGCGGCCTTTCCCGGTCAGGAGAATTTTCATGGCGGGCAGGGTGAGGTTCTTCAATTCGGCGAGCAGCGCTTGCTGATTGGCCAGAGTTTGGGCTTTGGGCAATTCGAAGATATTATGTTTAAGACCATAGGCACGGAAGCCGTTGTAGGAACCGACGATCCCGGCATAGTATCCGAAGGCGACAAGGCGGATCCCCTTGGGATCAGTGATCGTCTCATGATCATAAAGTTCGATTTTTTTATCGAGAATGGTCTTGAGCAGTTGCCGGTTGTGGGGTTGTTTTTTGATGGTATGCGAAAAGAAGAAATATTTTTTATAGGGGATAAGAGCCTCCGCCGGGATTTCCTTTACGCCCAGTAAGACATCGCAATCCGCCATGGAAGTCCCCATTTGAATTCCCGCATTCTGGTATTCCTCATCAGCAAAAACCCTTATCGGAGAAGGTTCGACCAGGATTTGGGCGGCGCTAAATTTAGCGATGACTTGTTGGCAGGCGGCGGGCGAAAGCACGGCGCGCATATCCGGGGGAGATTTGCGTTCTCTGATGATTCCGAAGAGCATAAAGGCGTTTGGTATGAATTTTGGGCAAAAGTACGGGGAATTGCAAGGTTGTGCAAGGGAAAGGAGGGGTCGATGTCATCCCCGTGAAAATGTGTACCTTTGTCCTCCTGAAGAATTAAAGTTCTTTGATTTAGGGGCCGACTGGTTTTGACAGCGAGATCAATTGGAATGTAAGCATGCCGAGCGCTGGGATACAGCTCGTAAATCTCATATTTCACACTTTTTAATTGGCGATAATAACTACGCTCTTGCCGCTTAATCCGAATTACAGTAGGATATAGCCTCGTCCCTGCCAGGCAGGGAAGCGAGATGTCCCTGGATAGCCTTTGTTGACGGCGATCCAATCCGGGGCACCATAAATGTTGACATAGCGTCTTTAGGGCTTCGATAAAGGCGTAAAACTAAAGAAGATACGTGTGTAATAGGCGGTTTTTGGTCAGTTGCACATCGACAATCAAACAAAAACTAAGCATGTAGAAGGCATTGTAACTGCTTGTTTGGACGAGGGTTCGACTCCCTCCGGCTCCACGAAATAGCATCATTTAGACCCATAAACCCTGTAAACTTGTGATTTACAGGGTTTTTAATTTTTAATGATATTCTTTGATATCAATTAATAACATATTAAAAGACACCAAATCGACACCTATTTAAAATATTTAAAAGTGGTGTCGATTTCCTTATAATTCATTCTTTTTTAGGTAATTATAAACTTTTGTGTTTTATATTTAATACCTTTATCGGGTATAAATCGACATCTAAAAATCGATGAAATCCTTTTCTACCCTTTTTTACATAAAAGACGAGCGTCGTGACAAGAACGGAAAAGCAGGCCTATACCTAAGAATTACGGTAGATGGCAGGCGTACATCGATTAGCCTGAATCGTAAAATTGACCCGTCCAAATGGGATTCGCGCATGAACAAATTAAAAGGAAAAGGGGTCGAGGCAGAAGAGTTAAATCGATTTATGGCGACGATTCGCCATAAGGTAAACAAGATTCAGCACCAGTTGATTGAAAGCGGAAATCCCTTTACCGCAAATGATGTAAAGGACACTTACCTCGGTAAAAATGCCAAATTAAAAATGCTGATCCAGCTCTTTGATGAACATAACAAACAAATGGAAAAATTGGTCGCCATTGAATTTGCTCTGGGCACGTCTAAGAGATATCATACCACCAGAAGCCATGTGGCAGAATTTATCAGGGAAGAATATGGGAAGCATGACATACCGGTACGAGATGTGGATTTAAAGTTCATTAAGGGATTTGAATATTTCTTAAAGGTAACCAAGGCTTGTAATCATAATTCCTCTTTA
>JBGTMS010000054.1:0-32426 GCA_041743425.1 Zeaxanthinibacter sp.
ATCCGGATTGATAATCTAAAAAGCATGCATATGGAAACTAAATTTGATACACAGAACGAGGCCGGGGTGATTCTGGATCGGCTTATCAGGACGACATTCTTCCTGATAACCCTTTTGGGGATCTTTTTATTTATAGGCGCCTTCCTGGGGTGCAGCAAAGGGGACCCTGCAGGGGATCCTGATCCTGATCCTGATCCTGATCCGGTTGTGCAGACACCAACAATTACCTCAATAAGTCCAGGTTCCGGGGTGGAAGGGACGGAGGTAACATTTACGGGAACCAATTTCAGCGGTACAGCTAATCAGAATGAGGTGATGTTTAATGGAATTGAAAGTACGGTAACATCTTCCTCAACAACGCAACTCATTACCACAGTACCTGCAAACGCAACTACCGGTGCTGTCTCTGTGACAGTAAATAGTAAAAAGGCGGTAGGGCCATCCTTTACGGTTATTTCAGGAATCGCTTTTGACTGCAACAATAATGAAATAACCGAAGACACGGTGCTGGAAGATGTCGAAGACGGAGACGCCATTGATTATATCGTTTCCTGTGAAATTACGGTGAGTAACAATGCTTTACTTACCATTGAACCCGGTGTCATCATTGCATTTGAGGGTGACCTTAGCGGTATTTTTGTGGTGGAAGGGGGTGGACTGAAAGCTATTGGAACTAATGATAATCCAATAAATTTTGTTGGGACCAGTGAAAATAAGGGGGTATGGAAGGGGATTTATTTTGCCTCCACCCATCCTGAAAACCGTTTGGAATATGTGACGGTCCGAAACGCCGGCCGTAGTGCCTCCGCAGCATCGATGGAGAAAGGTGCAGTGCAACTCAGCACCGGGAACACTTCGTCAGGAGCCATAGTCAATTGCAACATTAGTGATAATGACGGGTTCGGGGTATTTATCACCGATGAAGCCGATCTAAAGGAATTTTCAGGTAATACCATCACCGATAATGAAAAGGCCGCCGTGGGGCTATTTTTTAACCAGGCGGGCGTTTTGGATGAGGGTTCGGATTTTTCAGGGAATGGGGACAATTATATCGAAGTTCGCCAGAACGATCTGGATGAGGATGATATGACCCTTATGGCATTGAATGTACCGTACCGTTTTGAGGATAGCAGCCGCTACAATATTTTAAAGGCCCTGACCATTGGGGCCGGCAGTATTTTGGAATTCAATAATGGTTCAGGGTTACGATTGGGAGAACAGGCTATTGATTGCGGGACAACTACCGGGTCAATCAATGCTACCGGCACAGAAGGCGCTCACATAACATTTAAGGGAATCACTGCCGGTAAGGGCGCGTGGCTTGGCATTGGGATCAATTCGACCAGTCCAAATAACAACCTGATCTATTGTGATATCTCCGGCGGAGGCAGCGATAAGTTGTACAACGGATCCGCATTTTCGGCTAATGTAACGCTTCAATGCGAAAGCCGGGTCACGATTCAGAATAGCACTATTACTGATAGTGCCGGGTTTGGCATCTACCTGTTGGACGAAGATACAAGGATATTGGATTTTGAGAATAATGACTTGATCAATAATGAACTGGCACCGGTTTTAATCCACTTGCCTCAATTGGACCAATTGGATGCAACATCGTCCTATGCCGAAGGGAATGGCAGGCCCTATATTCAGGTTATGGGCCAGTCCCTTCTAGATGCTGACCTGACAATAGCCAAACTGGAGGTACCCTATCGCATTGGCAAGTCGCGGTTTGGGGCCAATCCCTATATCGAAATGGCCCTGACAATTCAACCGGGAGTGATTCTGGAATTTGAACCGTCGGTAGGGATCGTTACCGGCAATCCGGGATTTGACTGTACTCCCCTCACCGGAACTGTTCATGCCGAAGGTACTGTAGACGAACCCATCCTGTTTAAAGGCATCACCGAAGGACAGGGGACATGGCGTGGAATTGGCATCAATTCGAGCTCATCTGCGAATCTGCTGCAGTATTGCGAGATCAGTGGAGGGGGAGGGAACCAGATGTACAATGCGGGTGGATTGGGGAATGTGGTCATTCACTGCGAAGGCCAAATCACAGTCGACCATTGCACTATCTCAGATAGCGGTGGATGGGGTATAGATTTTGTGCAGTCCGGAAACACCCTTACAAATACCGATAATACTTTTACGAATAACCTGGATGGTAATATAGCGCCAAACTAATTTCGCGGCTTATGACCCAAGGCAGGAAAAATTAGGTATAAAAAAAAGCCCTGAACAGTCTTTCAGGGCTTTTAATTGGTAAGCAGGTTACGTAAAATTTGGTTAGGTCTCGCCTGTTAAGTTAGGTTGAATTGGGCCCCGGAAATCCGGGATAAACACTTTATTCTGGTCCCGGTCTCCATGTCGTTCCGAAGTTTCTCCGGTGGGCGTAACATAGTTTCTGATTCCGGCCGTAAATATAAAATGCGCCTTTAAAGTCACTAAATTTTTGTTGTGAAAGTTCAGAAAAATGTTGTGAATTGATAAAATTGCGTTTTCCGGATCGGGAAATCCCCTTTAGTCTTGATGATATTCATCCAAATTTTGAGGATACAGAAAGTTATTATAGGGGAAACGGTTTACATGGATGTCCCTGACTTCCTTGTACAACCGTATCTTAAACTCATCCAGATTTTCCTTATTAAGGGCCGAAATAAACAATGCATGGTCGCCAATCCGGCTCATCCATGTTTTCTTCCATTCATCAAGGGTAAAATGACCGGATGATTTTACGGTCATCAGATCATCATCATCAATGGTCTGATGGCTGTATTGATCAATCTTATTGAAAACCATGAGGGTGCTTTTATCAGCGGCATGTATTTCATCCAGAATTTTCTCCACAGAAGCGATATGATCTTCAAATTGTGGATGGGAAATATCCACAACGTGAAGCAGTAAGTCCGCTTCGCGAACTTCATCAAGTGTGCTTTTAAAACTCTCGACGAGTTGTGTGGGCAATTTCCGGATAAATCCGACCGTATCGCTCAATAAAAAGGGCAGGTTGCCGATAACTACCTTCCGTACCGTAGTATCGAGGGTGGCAAATAGCTTATTCTCAGCAAAAACGTCACTTTTACTGATGACATTCATAAGAGTTGACTTTCCGACATTGGTATAGCCAATGAGGGCTACGCGAACCAGTGCACCGCGATTGCCTCGCTGGGTTTCCATCTGCCGGTCAATTTTTGTCAGCTTCTTTTTTAGAAGTGCGATGCGGTCACGTACGATCCGCCGGTCAGTTTCAATTTCCGTTTCTCCCGGGCCACGCATCCCAATCCCGCCGCGTTGCCGTTCCAGGTGGGTCCATAATCCGGTAAGCCGGGGCAATAAGTACTCATATTGTGCAAGTTCTACCTGGGTATGCGCATAACTGGTTTTTGCCCTTTGGGCAAATATATCGAGGATAAGCCCGGTTCGATCCAGCACCTTGCATTTCAATTGTTTTTCAACATTGCGCTGTTGCAAAGGAGATAACTCATCATCAAAAATGACAGACCCAATTTCGTTTTCTTTTACAAAGGTTTCTACTTCCATCATCTTCCCACTACCGATAAATGTTTTTGGATTGGGGAGATCGATGCGCTGAACAAACCTTTTTATTACTTCACCTCCTGCAGTATAAGTAAGGAATTCCAATTCATCCAAATATTCCTTGACCTTTGCCTCATCCTGCTCTTTGGTTATTACCCCGATCAGAACCACTTTCTCGTGCTGTATGTTATTCTCTGCAATCATGAATCCGTTTAAAGTGCAAATCTAATCAATATGTGCCAAGTGAATTTTGTATTTTAACCTGCCAACATCCGGACAAGTCGCAAATGGAGGGAAACCTTTATACAATCGCATTTTACAATCTGGAAAATCTCTTTGACATCCAGAATGATCCACATACCCTCGATGATGATTTCACCGAAGATGGAATGAGATCCTGGTCCGGTGCACGCTTACAAAACAAGTTGCAAAAACTGGCTAAGACCATTTCGCAGCTGGGTACAGAGTCTGCCGGTGATGTTCCTGTAATCATCGGAGTTGCCGAAGTAGAGAATGTGGCAGTCTTAAAGGAACTGCTGGCTAAGGAACCATTACATAGTGTACCCTACAGATTGATACATTATGACTCTCCGGATGAGCGTGGGATTGACACGGCATTCATCTATCATGCAGATCATTTTGAGGTGCTTTTTTCGAAGCCTCTTCCCCTGAATGTGAAGAATCCGGACGGGCGCAAGGATGCCACCAGAGATATTCTTTATGTTCATGGAAAGCTGCATGGGGAAGAGATGCATATTTTTGTAAATCATTGGCCTTCAAGAAGAGACGGAGATGTAGAAACGGAGTATAAAAGACTTCATGCGGTGAAAACCATTGAGGAATTCATGAACTCTATTGAAAAAAAGGTGGAGAAGCCAAATTATATAGTCATGGGGGACTTTAACGATGGTCCCGAATCGGCAAGTATCCGGCTTCTGGTCCGTTTGAAAAACCTGTATAACCCTATGCATAAGTTATTGACTCCGGATCGGGGAAGCGCACATTATGGGAAAACATGGGCACTTTTTGACCAGATCATGATCTCTGAATCTTTGCTGAAAATCCGGAAAGCAAGTCACAGTTTTGCGCATGCCAATATCTTTGATGACAAATTCCTGACTGAATACAAGGGCAGATACGCCGGCAATCCTTTCAGGACTTTTGGCGGCACAAAATACCTTGGTGGTTATAGTGATCATTTTCCTGTTTATATTCAGTTCCGTTATGGTACCTGAAGTGGCAGTTGCCAACCGGGAAGATTTCCTCATCAAGGGGTATTTCAATATGGCATCACCAAGAAAGGCCTCAGCGGGAGAGTTTACCACCCGCTAACAGGAATTGATTATCATTTCTGAATCTCCTCCTGTCACACCTGCCTGCCTGCCCTTTTGCGCATATCCGATCATCGGGAAAGCATAATAGTTGGGTGGGCTGGATATACAAGAGGGCATCGTGTTTGTTATCGCCAAATTTCCATAACTCAGTTCAAAACAGATGTAGTAATTCGCGAAGTAATCATAAACCTCCAGTTTGCCGGTTCCTCAAAATGGCGTTTTCCAGGCAGGGTCTCACTATTCATTGTCAGGGCAGCAACTGTTTATTAATAGTCCCTGAAGACTGGAATTGATTAACTTTATAGAAAAGTTGCATGAAGTACAAGCCGGTCGTAGGCGCGGTTTTCGTGGTACTGCTTCTCATTTCCTGCGTGGGAAATGATGATAATCCCGTTTCGGACACTGTCTCCATGGTTCCGGACTTTACAGTGCTGGGGGAAGATTCTGCTCATATCTATCAATATCGCTATGAAGCCGCTTCCGGGAATAAAACAATTATCAACCTTACTGATGAATTCCTTGTTCCAAGACAATTTATTACGCTTCGACAGGTAGATCAGCTGCTGACTTTTTATAGTTTTTCTGACGACAATTTCTCGGCAATTCAGACGAATGTGACCACCGGAGAGAGCCAGGTTTTTGAAAATTTCTACACAAGGGATCCAGAACGTTCTGTTATCTGGGGCGCCAACTCTGAAAGCAAATTGTTTATGGCATATTACAGTCCAAGGGGGGGCTCAGATCTTGGGGTGCGATTTATAGATACAGACATGGGTACTGGCAGGGATCTTTCCCTGGAGGTTACATCACGAAATGTATTTCAGCCGCTGTATAAAGAGGGTAAACTCATCATCCCTTATGAAGATATGACTTCAGGGTACAAGGTGGCTATTCTCGATACGGAATTGGAGGTAGTACTCAAAACACTCGATTTTAACAGCTCGATTCCCAGTATTCTGACGACTGATGAGGGAAACATTGCCATTTTCTCGCGCGATTCAGGGAATGCCTATGAGTATAAAATTTACGACATTGATACACAGGAACTGCTTTCTTCCACTGCTTTCAATCTGAACAGATTTTTTCCTCCGGGCCCTGTAGAGGCTAGTATTATCGGTGATATCCTATACTATCTGAACTTTTATGCCCAACCCTCCCAAATTCCCTTTGGTCCGGCCATTTATGACTTTGCGAGCGGGCAGAACAAAATCCTTGATATGATATCCATTGTGCAGACGGTGGAGGAGGAGCTCGATGCGACACTCCTTCTCACTGCATTTGGGTATAAGGCTGAAGGCAGGGCCTTTTTGGTTGGATTTACCACGGAAGGCAGTACGCTTTTTCAGGGAGGTATCCTTGTTATTTCTGAAGACGGCGTCCTTCTTGATAGATTAAGTCTGCCATTTGTGCCCATTTATATTTTGCAATAAACACGTTGTCAGACCAACTCCATGGTCTGTTTATAACTTCACGTAAAGTACTTCCCGCGCAATCACGAGGGGTGTAGCTTACTAAAACCCGCTAAACGGCATCAGAAATTATTTAAAACCAATAGAAACCGGGCTCACGTACTCTCCGGTCGGTGAATATCGAAACCGGGCGGACTTGTATCAGGGATATTTCTCCTGGGATAACCACCGGCAGCCTGGCCATAGTAGCCTTATTTCAGTGGAAGGTCGGTATTTGGCAGCAAGGCTTCATAAAACACTTGTTGTACAGCCGTCCGAATGTTGAGGGTGTAAAGATTACGATGTTCTCGGGTCGGAAAAACCCTGTTGGAAAGAAAAATAAATACCAATTGGTTTTCAGGGTCTGCCCAGACAAAAGTTCCTGTAAAACCGCTGTGTCCAAAACTGCTCTTACCGGCAAGAGGCGCCGGGTAGGCCTCTGCAATATCCATAGTGTCGTTATGGAGCTCCGGCTTGTCAAAACCGAGCCCCCTCCGGTTATCATTTTCCGGAAATTGTACTTTGGTAAATTCCTTAACTGTGGCTTCTGAAAAGTACTTTTTATTACCGTAAGTGCCGTAATTCTGAAACAGTTGCATCATTTTCGCCAGATCCAGGGCGGTTCCGAACAATCCCGCATTGCCTGAAACGCCACCCATAAGGGATGCATTTTCATCGTGAACCCAACCGGTGGTAAGCGCTTTTCTGTAGAGCGTATCCATTTCTGTCGGGATGATGGCGTTTTTTGCCTCCCGGAGAGACGGATTAAAACCCATGGTGGAGCAGCCCATCGGAATATAAAAATTTTGCTGAAGATAGGTTTCGTAGGGCATGCCCCCAAGCCGGGCTATAAGTTCCGGGAAGATAAGAAATGCAAGACCGGAATACAGATACTTTTTTTCGTTCTTTACTTCAGAACGATTGATGATCCGGTACATCTTTTTTATAAATCGGTCCTTAACATAAAGGTTCTCATATGCCTGGAGCTGGAATTTTCTTTCCCTCTGCCTGCGGAAGAACCTGTTTTTCAGTTCTCCGTCCTTCATGACACGGTTCAGGAAAACGATGTAGGGTACCAGTCCTGCCTGGTGGGACAGTATTTCCCTCAATGTCAGGTCTTTTTTATCTTTAATATGCCTCCAGGGCCGCCAATAATTACTAAACGGTAAATCCAGCTGCAGTTTGCCCTCATCCACCAACTTCATAATGGCAGGTATCGGTCCCATAATCTTGGTTACAGAGGCTAGGTCATACAGGTCCTCAGGATGAACCCTTTGAAGACGGTCATAGGTATGAAATCCGTAAGCTTGATGAAAGACAATATGTCCGTTTTTTGCCACAAGGACCTGAGCTCCCGGAAAAGCATTGGCACTGATTCCTGCTTGTATGATGGAATCTACTCTGGAAAGAATTTCCAGAGAATCCATTCCAAATGTCCCGGGATGTCCCGGCCTAAGTTGGTTATTACCCGAATCGACCACATAAGACTGTCCGTAACCTGTCAGCGTACATAAAAGGAATAAGATTGAAATTATTTTCAGGTGAGAGGGCATGAGCAGGGTATTTTACTTTAACCAAGGAGGCGGACCACCTCTTTTGCAAAATAACTGGCGATAATCGTTGCCCCGGCCCTTTTGATTGCAAGCAATTGTTCCATCATTACCGCATCGTGATCGATCCATCCCCGCTCTGCAGCTGCCTTAAGCATCGCATATTCGCCGGAAACCTGATACACGGCTAAAGGGATATCTATCTCATTTCTTATTTCACGAACGATGTCGAGATAGCATAGACCTGGTTTGACCATTACAATATCTGCGCCTTCATCTATATCCATTTGCACTGCCTTTATAGCTTCAAAGCGATTGGCGGGATCCATCTGATAGCTTTTTTTATGGCCCGGCACACCGTCTCCGGCCACAGGTGCTGAATCCAGTGCGGATCTGAAAGGGCCATAAAAGGCACTGGCATATTTGGCACTGTAGCTCATGATGCCGGTGTTTACGAGTTCCTCATCTTCTAATGCTTCCCTGATCACTCCTATTCTTCCGTCCATCATGTCACTTGGGGCGACGAAATCGGCTCCGGCCATGGCGTGAGAAATGCTCATTTCGGCCAGGATCAAAAGGGTCTCATCATTCAGGATCTGCCCGTCCCTTACTATTCCGTCATGGCCATAAGAGGAATAGGGATCCAGAGCCACATCAGTCATTACCAGCATTTCCGGACATGCATTTTTAACCGTTTTAACCGCCCGTTGCATCAGTCCCTGCACATTACGTGCTTCAGTGCCCTTGTTATCCTTGAGATTGTCAGGAACTTTTACAAAAAGCAGCACCGATAGCAGTCCAAGGTCACGGAGCGCACGAACCTCAACTTCCAGTAAGTCCAGGCTCTGCCTGTAATAGCCAGGCATTGAGGCAATTTCTTCCCGGACACCTTTGCCTTCCACAATGAACATGGGGACCAGGAAATCCTCCGGGCTGATCTTTGTTTCGCGTACCAATCTCCTAATGGCTTCAGTGGTACGGAGTCTTCTGTTTCTTCTTAATGGATACATCGTTTTAAATTTACTACAGAAATCTTGTCATCACTATCAACTCTTGCCCTCCAGAAGAATCTGGATCTGAATGGCTTTTCTCAAGCACGAACCTCCGTCATAAGTGGCCGTTTTTCATAGCAATATCAGAGTCCGTGGCAGTCCGGGCGCCTCCAATTGCTGATGAATTCCTAACTGACGCCATGCCTGACAGGGAGGCAATTCTCTCGTTAAGGTACCCATTCCCGTGGATTTTTCAACACAGTTAACAATTCTTCTTCCGCACTCCCGCCGGCCGGCTGGTGATCATACCGCCATTGCACCCGGGGGGGAAGGCTCATCAGGATACTTTCAATCCTGCCATTGGTGTTGAGCCCGAATAATGTTCCCTTGTCATGAATCAGATTAAACTCCACATACCGGCCCCTGCGGATCTCCTGCCAATCGCGCTGATCACTGGAATATGTGAGATGGCATCTTTTCTTGACAATGGGCAAATAGGCTTGCAGGAAATCACATGCGACTGCAGTGACAAAGCTATACCAGTTTTCCAGGCTCGTTTGAGCGGATGCGCGGCAATAGTCGTAAAAAAGACCACCTATCCCCCTGGCTTCATTTCTGTGACTATTCCAAAAGTAAGTATCACATCTGGCCTTAAAATCCTTATAAAAAGCTGGGTTGTGGTTGTCACAGATGCGTTTGCATATCTGATGAAAATGAATGGCGTCTTCCTCAAACAGATAATATGGGGTCAGGTCCTGACCTCCACCGAACCACTGATCTGTGATTTCACCTTGTTTATTATACATTTCGAAATAGCGCCAGTTCGCATGTACCGTTGGCACCATGGGATTTTCAGGATGAAGCACCAGACTTAACCCACAGGCATAGAAATGAGCCTCTTTTACATGTAGAGCGGCCTGCATGGTCTGCGGAAGCTCACCTTCTACGGCAGAAATATTTACACCACCTTTTTCAAAGAGGCGCCCGTTCTCAATTATCCGGGAGCGTCCACCGCCACCTTCATGTCGTTTCCAAAGATCTTCCCTGAATTCTGAGCGCCCGTCTAATCTTTCCAACTCTAAGGTAATGGTGTCTTGCAGGCCTACAAGGAATTTATAAAATTGTTCCTTCATGCTGTTCTGATCTAAAGGCCGTCGCCTAATGGCTTATATTTTTAAAGATGATATGCCAATAGTCAACCCCCTCATTTTGTAAATCGTTCGCAGCAGGCATTAAACCCCTACGCGTTCGGATAAAGGTTCATATTCTTTGACGGCGTCTATAAAGGCTTTGGCATTTTCTACAGGCACGTTAGGCAGGATACCATGACCCAGGTTGGCAATATAGCGGTCCTTACCAAAGGAATCTATCATCTCGGTAACCAACTGCCGGATCCTTGACGGAGGTGAAAGTAACCGGGCCGGGTCCAGATTTCCCTGCAGCGTGATTTTACCACCCGAAAGATACCGGGCATGTTGAGGAGAACAGGTCCAGTCTACGCCAAGGGCGGAAGCCCCGGAACGAGCCATGTCTCCAAGAGCAAACCAACAACCTTTGCCAAAGGTAATTACAGGCACCTGTTCTTTCAGTGCGCTCACAATCTGCTGAATATATTGTCCTGAAAATTCGGTATAATCTGTAGGAGAGAGCATCCCGCCCCAGGAATCGAATATTTGTACGGCATCTGCCCCGGCAGCCACCTTGGCTTTGAGATAGTCAATAGTCGTCATCGTAATTTTTTGTAAGAGCTCATGCGCGGCATCAGGTTCGCTAAAACAAAATTCCTTGGCCTTATCAAAAGTTTTACTTCCCTCTCCCTGCACACAATAGCAGAGGATGGTCCATGGAGAACCGGCAAAGCCAATAAGCGGAATTTCATTCTCCAGTTTCTCCTTTGTTCTGATGATAGCCTCCATCACGTAGCTCAGGCGATCGTGTACATCGGGAAGGCGTATCTGATCGACCTGCTTCCTTGTCCTTACAGGTTGTGGCAGAAACGGTCCGAAATTAGGTCGCATTTCAACCTCAATCCCCATTGCCTGCGGCACCACCAGGATATCACAGAACAGAATGGCCGCATCCATGCCATATCGTCGAATGGGTTGCAGGGTGATCTCTGAGGCGAGTTCAGGATCCTGGCAGCGGCTGAAGAAGTCATATTTTTCCTTAATGGCCATAAATTCCGGCAGGTAGCGCCCCGCCTGCCGCATCATCCACACGGGAGGTCTTGTAACTGTTTCGCCCCTTAATGCCCTTAAAAACAGATCATTTTTCAACTCTGGCATAGACTTATTTTGTGGTATTTGACACTTTAACTCCTTGGGTATAATATGAATTGACCAAATCGATCAGACCTTCCGCTGTTGGGATTTTAGCAGTGCGGACCTCTGAGAAATACAGAGCAGCCTCTGATGCCGTACTTTCACCAATACAGAAGGCGATGGGCGCCGGTTGATTTTTGAGAAGGAAACTTTGCACTGAGGATGGACTGAAAAATAATATGCCTTCTGCGTTCTTGTCAATTTCTACCGCAGCGTATTTCGTAGTATAAGATACCACCTCATGTACGGTAATTCCATTCTCTGAAAGCACATCGGGGAGCGTATCCATTCGGATATTGCTGCAAAAATAGGTAAGTTCCGTACCTTCCATGTATTCTACCAGATGTTCAGCCAGATGTAAAGCGCTATTTTCCATATGTCGTACGGTACCAATATTGCGTTCAATCAAGCGCCTGGTTTTTCTTCCAACACAATAAATATTCTTAAAGCGAAAAGTTTTTGCCGGGGCATGGGTGAGTAAAGCGTTTACGGCATTTTTGCTTGTAATAACTACATTTTCTATAGAAGCCTGATATACACCGGGAGGTATCCTGTTAGGGCTTATTTTTATGAAATCTTCTGCTGATACATGAACGGACGGTGGAAATAACCGAAGTTGTCGCGGGCTTAATTTTTTAGTCGAATAAATGTTACTGTGCTGTTGTTCGGCACTTCTGAATTCGTGCATTAACCTCATACCGCCTCTTTTAAGAACCTTGCCCGCACATTCCCGGGCCAGATTGCTGTGGGCCCCCAAAGGAGCCGTCCCGGCGACTTCTATTTTTTTGGTTCCCTCCGTGTTAAGTAAAATACCCTTAAAAGAAATCTCGTTGTTTTTTATATAGGCCAGCGCACCAATCGGAGCTGAGCAACCTCCTTCAAGACGATGTAGAAATTCTCTTTCGATTCCGGTACAAATGGCAGAATCCTCGTGATTTAAATGGGTGCAAGCCTGCCTGGCAGCATCATTTTTTTCAAGCGCCGCGATCATTACGGCTCCCTGCCCTGGCGCGGGAAGCATCCAGCCAAGACTTATGGACTCCCTGGGTTTCTGATCGGTTCGCTCCAGACCTGCGGCCGCAAATATGGCGCCATTCCATGCATTTTGACGCAGTTTTTCCAAACGTGTATTCACGTTGCCCCTCAGACCGACGATGGTATGTGTCGGGTAGCGGTTGAGCCATTGCGCACGGCGCCTCAGACTTCCGGTGGCGATGACTGCCTTCTCCTGAGCCAGAAATTCCTCATTGTTCTTATATACCAGGAGATCATTAAAATTTCCCCTCTTCAACACGGCAGCCTGAATAATTCCCTCAGCCAGGACTGTCGGCACATCCTTAAGGGAATGCACCGCGATATCGATTTCGCCCCTCAACAGAGCCAGATCCAGGGATCGGGTGAAGATTCCGGTGATTCCCAGTTCATATAGCGGCTGGTCCGGATTCTCATCCCCATCAGAACGGATCAGGACAAGGGAAGTCTGGTATTCCATCGCGTCCAACTGATCCTTCACAAAATTCGCCTGCCATAATGCAAGTTCACTTTCGCGTGTCCCGATTCGGATAACAGCGTTCATTTTGAATCAATTTGAAGTTGAAAAACTTTTTGAATGAATTCAAGACTTTCTTCTGCATCAATGTCAGTATCCTTCAAATGGTTGGCAAATTGTTTGGTGATCTTCTGAATGATTCGATCAGAAATAATATCGGCAAACAAGGGATTAAAATCGGCTACCTTTTTGGACTGATAATTCAATTCTTCCTCCTTCATAGAGCGCAACTTCTTTTTCAGAGCCTTAATTACAGGCGCAAACCTGCGTGACTCCAGCCAGATCAGAAAATCCTTCTTTACCGCTTCAATAATGGCTTCGGCCTGGGGAACATATTGCTTCCGCCGCACCAAGGTCTCATCAGTCATTCTGGAAAGCTGATCCAGGTGAACCACTGTTACATTTGGCAGCTCTGCCACGTCATCCGACACATTTCTGGGAATGGAAAGATCAAGAATTAAAAGCGGCTTTTTGGGGTAAACAAGTTCTTTGGAAATGGTTGGGAATTGTGCGCCGGTGGCCACTACAAGAACGTCTGCCTTGCGGATTTCAGTTTGCAGATCCCCGTAATCCCGGACCACAACATTCAATTTCCCTGCTATGGCCTCTGCTTTGTGCTTCGTGCGGTTAATTAGGGTTATATGCGAGTGCCCCGTATGTTTCAGTAGATTCTCACAGGTATTTCTGCCAATTTTTCCCGTTCCGAACAATAAAATATCCTTCTGCGAAATTTGCGGTATATTCTTAATGATATATCTGACCGATGCAAAGGCTACTGAGGTAGCTCCCGACGAAATTTGGGTTTCTGTCTTTATCCGCTTACTGGCCTGAATTACTGCGTTGCACAATCTTTCAAGAAAAGGATTCGCCAGATTCAGAGACTTGGAAAGGTTAAAACTGCGTTTTAACTGGCTTATTATTTCAAAATCTCCCAGGATTTGACTGTCGAGGCCGGTTCCAACCCTGAAGAGGTGGTCGATGGCCTCGTGATTTTTATATATGTACGCAACGTTCTGAAATTCTTCGACCGTGCCCCTGGAATGCTCACAGAGCAATTTGATAAGCTGGTAGGGATGCTGTGCGAAACCGTGTAACTCGGTCCGGTTACAGGTTGAAGTTACCAGTAGCCCATCCATTTCCTCTTTCTGCGCCTGTAAAAGGAGATTGCGGGCGGCGGTTTCATCAAGGCTGAACCTGCCTCTGGTGTTCGCATCCGCTTTCTTGTAATTGAGCCCGATCGTATAAAATGATTGGTGTTTGGAAATATGGTAATGCTGCATGTAGCCCTATAGGTGTTTACAAAAATAATTTCCACAAAACGATAAAAATAACGCCACAGGAACAATTTATGTCGATGTAAGTATTTTTATGCTGTATTCGTTGATTTTAGCAAGGATACCTGTATTTTTATAGAAAATATAGGCATTGTCAGAAAACCTATTTAGAATGCATCTAAATAAAAGCCAATAGAAAGTCATGAATGTTCTGGAAAAAAATATCGCTGAAGGTTCTTATTATGAAGTGGCGGTTGAAACGGGGTTTGTTTTACTGAAACTTCAGAATGATGGACAACAGATTCAAAGAATAACCCGGGATATCGATTCTTCACATATACAAATCCATTTCTGTTTAAAGGGCAACGCCAAGTTTATTTTTAATGACGGCCGCTATGCTTTGGAAGTGACAGAGGAGAGTTCCCTGTTATTGTATAACACCCAGATCGATCTGCCCCTCCATCTTGAATTAACACCACAGTCCTGGATCGTATCGGTTATTATGACCATCCGAAAGTTTCATTCCCTATTTTCAGCGGAGGCAGATTACATTCATTTTCTGAATGCTGAGAATAAGGATAAGAAATACTATGCCCAGGAACCTTTTACCCCTGCGGTGGCTGTCATCCTCAGTCAGATCATGAATTACAACCTGCACCCTTCAATAAAGCAGTTGTATATTAAGGGTAAAGTGTATGAGCTTATCTCCCTTTATTTTAATAAAACTGAGGATACCGATATTGAACAATGTCCCTTTCTGGGGGATGAAGAGAATGTGAAACGCATCCGCCGGGCGAAGGAAATTGTCATTGGACGTATGGCCGAGCCTCCCACCCTGGTGGCCCTGTCAGAAGAGATTGGCCTGCCGCTGAAAAAGCTGAAGGAGGGTTTTCGTCAGGTATATGGCGACTCTGTTTATAGTTTTCTATTTGACTATAAAATGGACTATGCCCGTAAGATGCTTGAATCCGGAAAACACAATGTGAATGAGGTAGGTCTTAAAATCGGATATAGTACTGCCAGCCACTTCATTGCTGCCTTCAAGAAAAAATTCGGGACCACTCCGAAGAAATACCTGATGTCACAGGCAAATTGACCAAAATTTTTTTACAACTATGCACGGTACCTGCAAACCTTAGGGAACCGCTGGTCTTGCCACTATTATCCCGGTATTTTTGCTGATTTTTTTAAGGTATTCAGACAGTGGCAGTTTTGAAATCTCGACCTGCCCGGAAGCAGAGGCATGCAACAAATGAATGCGTCCATCCGCTTCGCGAATAGCGATTCCGGTGTGCGTGATATCCAGACCTTCGATGGCCGTAGTCAGGGCAATGATATCTCCGGTGGCGATCAGCGCTTCCTTTTCCGCAACCAGGTCTGAAGGCAGAATGCATAGGGGTCTGTTATTCAGTGAAGCCTCTGACTGCAGAATTTTGCTATAATTTTCCGGAGTTGCCAGGAAAGGATATAACTCCCGATTCCTGCTCATAAAATCTATTTTCTTCTTCCTCACCTCTCCGCCGATTTCGGCAGTAATATCTTTTAAAACACCTTTCTGCTCATTGTTTGCGATCCATTCCGAAAAGTAGTGCAGGCGGGAGCCGTAACCATCGAGCAGCCCGTCTCTATACCTTATTTTTTCCAGCGCTGCTGCGTAGGCTTTAAGATCCTTGTTTTCAACTTCCAGAAGGGAGTGAAAAGCAAGTACGTTTTCTACAAAAGTGGTACAATCCATCCCCTGAAGATTGATTATTAGGGACTCCTTGTCGCCCACTTCCAGTGTTTTAGCCACATAGGGCAGCCCGAGGAATGTCTTTCCTATTGCCGCTATCCGATAACCCTCCTTCTCATCGAGGGTCTTTAGCTGCACAATCCTCTTTTGGAAAGTTTCGCGATCCATCGCGGAACACACTGGTTCCTGGGCGCAGCACGGGATGGTCAGGAAAAAAATCAGCCCCCAAAGGCCGTATTTTGTAAACAGCTGATTCATAAAGTAAAAGTACACAATTTTTAAAGGGTTTCAGTACCGGAAAGTCAGTGAGAAATTAAGGTTGATCTTCTCGAATATGTGATAAGGGTATGCATCCGGAGTAATCCTTCCCCCTTATAACTACTTCCTATAAGGCCATAAAAAAAGCTTTTCTTTATTTAAACGAAGTTGCAGGCCAAGTAGTATTTTTGCGAAGAATAAGAAGGAAAAGGCAGCATATTTTTATGAAAGGCGTACTGTTAGTCAATCTGGGGTCTCCGGATAGTCCCACACCGGAGGATGTAAAACCCTATCTCGATGAGTTTTTGATGGATGAGCGTGTGATTGATGTTGCAGGCTGGTTGCGAAATATCATTGTAAGGGGAATCATTTTGCGTACCCGCCCAAAAAAGTCCGCAAAGGCGTACGCCAAAATCTGGTGGAAAGAAGGTTCACCACTGGTGGTGATATCCCGTCGATTCGAGGAAAAGATCCGAAGTAAAATTCAAATTCCTGTGGCTCTGGGAATGCGTTATGGCTCCATGACTATTGCAAAGGCATTGGAAGCATTGCGGATTCAGGGAATTACAGAAGTACTTCTTGTGCCACTGTATCCCCATTATGCCATGAGTTCTTACGAAACTGTTGTTGTAAAAACGATGGAGGTTGTAAAGAATCAATATCCGCAGATAAGACTGACCACCTTACCGGCCTTTTATAAACAAAAGGATTATATCCGCGTACTATCAGAAAAAATTAAGTCGGAACTTATAGGATTCGATTATGACCATATTCTTTTCTCATACCATGGGATTCCTGAACGACACATAAGAAAGTCGGATCCCACGCATTACCACTGCAAAATTGATGCTCAATGTTGTTTTACCAACTCCGTAGCCCACAACAGTTGTTACCGGCATCAGTGTTTCTCGACAACCGAGGCAGTAAAAAAATACCTGCAGCTCCCGGACAATAAAGTTAGCAACTCTTTTCAAAGTCGGCTTCCCAACGATCCGTGGCTCAAACCGTACACAGATTTCGAGTTCGAACGTCTCGCGCGGGAAGGCAAGAAAAACCTGGCGGTGATCACCCCTGCCTTTGTAAGTGATTGTCTGGAAACCCTTGAAGAAATTGCCATGGAAGGCAAAAAACAGTTCCAAAGTGCCGGAGGTCAGCACTACCTTCATATTCCCTGCCTGAATGAAAGTGATTCCTGGGTGCAGGTAATGGCGGACTGGATCTCTGCCTGGGAACAATCCGATAGACTTCCGGACTGATGGCAAGGACGCATTCGGATCAATTGGGAAGTGAACCTATCGGCAGATTGCTTATCAGGCAGGCATTACCAGCTTCTATTGGGCTTCTTGTCATGAGTCTCAACATCCTTGTAGACTCCATCTTCGTAGGAAACTGGATTGGTTCTATCGCCATTGCCGCGATCAATGTGGTCTTACCCGTTTCCTTCTTTATCGCTGCTTTGGGAATGGCCATCGGAATTGGGGGTAGTAGCATAATTTCACGGGCATTGGGGGCGAATAACCCGGAGAAGGCATTGAAAACATTTGGCAATCAGATTACCCTGACATTCCTGGTGACGGTAACACTGGCACTTCTCGGACTCTATTTTGTAAATTCTCTGATTCCGGCATTCGGTGGCAAGGGCGCTATCTTTGAGACGGCTAAAACCTACTATACCATCGTGCTTTATGGCGTGCCTTTTCTGGCCCTTTGTATGATGGGCAACACTGTGATACGCGCCGAAGGCAATCCAAAATTTGCCATGATCGCCATGATCATTCCTTCCGTCGGAAACCTAGTATTGGACTATTTATTCATCAATGTATTTGAATGGGGAATGGAAGGGGCAGCCTGGGCGACCACCATTAGCTACTTCTTCTGCTTTGGTTATATCCTGTGGTACTTTCTCTCCCGGCATTCCGAACTAAAGATCGGGCCTGCGCATTTTGGACTCGACCTGCCCATCCTGAAGGAAATATCATCCCTCGGATTCGTTACGCTCGCAAGACAAGCCGCGGTAAGTGTCACCTACCTGCTGCTGAATAACATTTTATTTGACTTGGGTGGGGAGCCCATGGTCGCCGTCTATGCCATTATAGGGAGAACGTTGATGTTCGCTCTGTTCCCTGTATTCGGGGTTACTCAGGGTTTTCTTCCCGTTGCGGGATATAATTACGGAGCCAAAAAATACCAAAGGGTACGAGAGTCGATTAATACCGCAATAGGATATGCGGCCCTGGTGGCGACCATTGTATTTATAGGATTGATGATTTTTCCCGGGGAGATCGCAGGCTTGTTTTTAAGCGACAATCCCGGTATGTCCCCGCTTGATCTGTCAACCAATGCCTTTGTTCTGGAACACGCACCGGCGGCAATGAGATGGGTCTTTTCTGCCACCCCAATCATCGCCCTTCAACTCATTGGCGCAGCCTATTTTCAGGCTATCGGAAAAGCAGTACCGGCCCTGCTTCTCACGCTGACCAGGCAAGGTTTTATCTTTATCCCCCTGATCCTTATCCTGCCTGCGCTTATTGGTGAAATCGGGGTGTGGATTTCCTTCCCGGTAGCCGATATCCTTTCTACCCTTATCACCGGTTTTTATTTAAGAAAGGAGATAAGGACGAAGCTGATTAGAAAAGAAACGAATTGAGCAACTGCAGCGCCTGGTTTGCCATTTGCTGAAAGATGATCAGGTCCCCGGTTTAAACACAAGGGTGCCCACTTCACCGGGACCAAGCTTGCAGAATAATTGCCGGTCCTCATAGTGCATTTGAACCACAGTCTTCTTTTCATTTTTGTTAAGCATGATAACGATAATCTGGTTTTCAGGTGTCCTGAACGCTACATTGGGGATAGTGTCATTCACCTCTGAGGCAATTCTTATGGAACCCGAAGGCACAAATCGCGAAGCATGGGCAATGATATAGTATGCGGGATTTCTTGTGATCTCATCTCCCTGAATTGTTATTGCTCCCAGACAACGATCACACCCTCCGCGGTCCGTATGTGGCTGCTGATTTTCATCTGCCGCCAGATTCCATTCCAGTACGGTTTTACACCAATTTCGGGATGCCCCGATGATCAGATGCTCAATATGCCAACTCAGATCTCCTGCAAAATCTCCCGGGGCACCTATCCATTGCTCCGTAAAATAGAGATTCTTCTCAGGATGTGCCTGCTTCACCTGAGATAAAGCGTCAATGGTGCCCCCATAGAGATGAAAGGCCGACCCATCGACATATTTGGCTGCTGCCGCGTCATTTAATATCGAAATGGGATAATCAGGCCTGTCGGCATTGTGATCATACAGGATGATATGTGTGCTAATACCCTCTTTTGAAAAGGCAGGTCCGAGATGATTCTTGATAAAAAGTGCCTGATCTTCGGGAAGCATGTGCATGCTGGGATTGTTTCCCGGATGGAGCGGTTCGTTCTGGATGGTGACAGCCTCCACGGGAATCCCCTTATCTTCCATTGCCCTGATATATTTGATAAAATACTGAGCATATACCGAATAGTATTCTTTTTTCAAACTCCCCCCTCTCGTATCTCCGTTGTCTTTCATCCACACCGGGGGCGACCAGGGAGATCCCATAATTTTCATTTGCGGGGCGATTTTCAGAATTTGTTGCAGGGTTGGGATGAGGTAAAGGGTGTCGTATGCCAGGGAGAATCGTTCCAGGTTACTGTCAGTCTGTCCTTTAGGAAGATCATTGTAAGACCAGGGCATTTCATCGAGATCCGAAGCACCTATGCTGATTCGTAAATAACTTATGCCCAGCTCGTTATTTTCCTTCCCAAACAGCTCTTTGAGCAGGCTGTCTCTTGCTGCTTCCGACATTTTCTGTAAATGCATTGCGCTGCCACCTGTTAAGGTATTTCCAAAGCCATCCATAATCTGATACGTGGTATGAGGATCGATACGGATAGGAATACCTTCGGGTGAATCATCAGGCACCTCTGTCACCTCATAGGGTTCCAGAAGCCGGGATCGGTCCGGGCTGGTAACATATACGGTTCCGGTGAGCGGTACTTTTTGAGCATCGGATGACTGCCTGCAGCCGTACAGAGCGAGGAAAAGACAGAGAACAGCAAGCAGGTTGCGGAGAACCCTGATTATGCCGCAAAGCAATACCACTAAACTACGATGACTCATGCCAGGCTGCTTAATTTCTATTAAACTCCTTGTGATCTGTCCTGACAGCTCGCAGGCGGAATTCTTTCACCTTAGGGTGTCACCTAATTTCACGAAAGAATATCTCTCAATAGGCTGTAAGGAGCCTTCCACCCTGAGAATCACCGGCCAACTTAAAACTTCCTGTACGCGGCGTCCAGGAATTTGTTGGCTTCCGATTCCGAAAACTGTGCGGTCTTGTTATCCCAGTGTAAGGTCTGATTTGGAAACCGACCGGCTATCACTCCCAGCAGGATGGTTTCTGTCAATCTCGCCGCATAGGAAAAAGGAGCGGTACACTCGCCCTGTCCAAGGCAGGCATCAACGAATTGGTGGTAATGTTTTTTACCTTCAGATTCATAATCCCTTACCGGTGCACCAAGATTGAATGGAGCAAAATCCATTTCCTGATACCCACCATCCACAATGAGTTTGGGGATCAGCATAAAATGAGGGAGTAGTAATCTGCCCTTTTCTCCCATAAACATAGCCCCTTGTTCCGGTAATGCTTCTCCGTCCGGAAGCAGCAGATCCTCATGGTCTGCAGGGGCACCTTCACCATCATACCATACCCATTTCAGGGTATCAGTTGTAAATTCAGTGCCCGGGAATTCATAGGTAACCGTATTATTCTGAGGAAAGCTAAAACCATTCGGCTCCCTGCATTCGTTGGTAATCGTGTAGGGAACATCGAGCGCAAGAGCGTTATAAGGGGTATCAAAAATATGGACGCCCATGTCACCGAGAGTTCCACAACCATAATCCACCAGTTTCCGCCAATTTGCCGGATGATAGACTCCCTCTTTGTATGGCCTTTCAGCTGAGGTACCCAACCAAAGATTCCAGTCGAGACCAGCAGGAACAGGATCCTTTCCTTCAGGCACAGCACCGTCATAACCCCAGTTTTTCGGGGACCATGCCCTGACGCAATTCACCTTTCCGATAATACCTGATTGTATAAGTAGTGTCGCCAGTTTATAGTCATAAAAGGAATGTACCTGTATCCCCATTTGGGTGATCAGTCCTTTTTCGGCAGCCAGCTTATTCATGGCACGTGCTTCTGCCACGTGGTGTGTAAGAGGCTTTTGACAATACACTGGTTTATCCATCTGCATGGCCATCATAGAAGCCGGTGCGTGTGTATGGTCCGGGGTCGAGACAATGACGGCATCAATATTACCGGCCATTTCACTTAACATCACTCTGTAATCAGAATAAATTTTGGCTTTTGGGTGTAATTTTTGAGCAGCGGCAAGGTTACCCGCGTCCACATCACACAATGCGGTGACATCTACCAACTTATGTGAAGAGATGGCTTTCAGATCTTCCGCCCCCATATTACCAACCCCGATATGCGCAGTGCGCAACCTGGTTTTACTTGCCAAATGATTGAGGATAGAAGGAGCCAGGGAAGCTCCAAGCAGACCAAGCCCGCTTTTCTTCACAAAATCCCTACGATTTTGATTTTTCATGGTCATGTCACATTGTTATAATTTAGAAGATGGGTTTTCATGTACCTCCGGTTCCGGAAACAGGCATCTTTATGCCGGCACCGGCTGAGAAAGGTACTATTTTTTTTGAAATTTCCATTTGACTGTTTTTACCAACCAACACCGGAAGATTTTCAATAACCGGCTGCCTGTCCGTCTTTCCGGCTTTCAGAGGCTCCGTGATACACTTTATTCTTTTTGTCCCATAAAATAGCCTGATACCCTCCGTAGATGCCAAGGCCAAAACTCACTGAATGTCCTCTGTCCATAAGTCCCCGGATGGTTTCATAGGGAATCCCTGATTCCAGGCGTATCTCTCCTTTTCCTTCTGTAAGGTCCCCTGTCGGAGAGGCATTTCCGGTATGATCCCACCGTGGGGCATCCCCGGCTTCCTGCAAATTCATGCCAAAATCGATGAGGTTCATTACTATCTGGGTATGGCCCTGCGGTTGAAAATCACCTCCCATAACGCCAAAACTGACGTAAGGGTCGCCATCTTTGGTAATAAAGGCTGGGATGATCGTATGAAATGGCCGTTTTCCCGGTGCATAGGTATTGGCCTGACCCCGCAGCAAACTAAAAAGTTCTCCGCGATCCTGAAACATAAATCCAAGACCGGGAGGCACCATATAGGAACCCAATCCCCTGTAGTTACTCTGAATAAGTGATATCATTGTGCCTTCCTTGTCTGCAACGGTCATATAGATGGTCTCCCCGGCACTTATTTCTCCTGCATTATATATACCCGCCTCTTCTTCGATAAGCTGACGTCTTTCTTCTGCATAGGCATCGGATAAAAGCTTTTCGACAGGCACTTTCACAAAATCCATATCGGCATAGTACCTGGCGCGATCCTCAAAAGCGAGTTTTTTGGCTTCAGTAAACAGATGAAGGTGCTGCGGACTTCCAAAAGGGATTTTTGAAAAATCATATCCCTCCAGGATCTGGAGCATTTGCAATGCCGCAATGCCCTGGCCGTTTGGCGGCAATTCCCACACATCATATCCCCTGTAATTTACCGAAACTGGGTCTACCCACTCAGACCTGTGTTCCGCCAGATCTTTTTTGGTGATAAATCCTCCCTGCTCTTTCATAAAACTGTCAATCACGGTGGCTATTTCTCCCTTGTAGAATGCGTCCCGCCCGCCTTCGGCAATTTTCCTGTAGGTTTCAGCGAGAAAGGGATTTTTGTAAATTTCACCTTCTCCCGGCATACGGTTATTATTTTGCTTCAGATACGTAGCTTCTATATTGGCATATCCTGCCTCATGTATTTTAGGGATACCGCTCATATACCAGGCAATCAATTCTGTAAGCGGGAATCCATTATCGGCATATGCGATGGTCGGAGCCAGGAGCTCGGACATGGGCTTTGACCCGAATTTGTTGTGGAGTTCAAACCATCCGTCCACCGCGCCGGGTACACTAACGGGGAGGGGTCCATGCGGAGGTATACTTTTAAGTCCTTTTTTCTCGAAGTACTCCAGGCTCAGCGATTGTGGAGAACGTCCGCTGGCGTTCAGGCCGTATAGTCTTTTGGTTTTGCCATCCCAGACGATTGCAAAAAGATCTCCCCCAATCCCGGAACCGGTCGGTTCCATCAGTCCCAGTGCGGCATTGGCGGCAATAGCCGCATCAATAGCGTTTCCACCGCTTTTAAGGATATCAAGGCCTATCTGTGTTGCTAGCGGGTGACTTGTAGCCACCATCCCATTTTGAGCGAGGACTTCAGAGCGTGAAGCAAAGACGGCACCGGTTACACGGTCCTGGCCATAGGTCATCGGGACGGTTAACACTGAAAGTACCATAAGGAGGATTTTTTTACTCATAAGGGGAAATTAAAGGTTATTTCTTTTTATCAGGTCTCCCGCACGATGGAAGTTTTATCTTTTATGCAATGTACTGAACTTCTTCCTTACTACACAAAAGGGGGGAATTTCCACCTCGGGTACAGGATGTAATTGATTTTCAGTTCGAGACTTTTTTGGTACATTTAGAGCGACTAATTCGAATAGCATTAATTCATGAAAAATTTGTATCCCCTCACTGGCCTGCTTCTGTTGGCCTTTCTATGTATTCCCCATCAGCATTCAGCACAGAAAAAGAAGAACACTGCAGCGGAACCCACGGATATTACCCGCTATTCCAGTCTGCAATACCGGCTAATAGGACCTTTCCGGGGCGGCCGCTCGGCCGCAGTAACAGGGGTTCCGGGAAAACCTAACCTTTTTTATTTTGGAGCAACAGGCGGAGGGGTCTGGAAAACAACAGACGGTGGCCGCAGTTGGGGTAATATCTCAGACGGCTATTTCGGAGGGAGTATCGGAGCAGTTGAAGTAGCTCAGAGTGATCCCAATGTCATCTATGTGGGAGGTGGAGAAAAAACGCTCAGAGGAAATGTATCCTCGGGTTATGGGATTTTGAAAACAGAAGATGCAGGGAAGACCTGGGTTTCGGCAGGGTTGAAAAACAGCCGTCATGTTCCCAGGATTCGGATACACCCGAAGGATCATAATATTGTCTATGCCGCAGTATTGGGTAATATTTATATCCCGGGCCAGGATCGCGGGGTTTATAAGAGCACCGATGGGGGAATTACCTGGAGAAGAACCCTATTTGCAAACGATCAGTCAGGTGCTGTAGATCTGGTAATGGACCCGAATAATCCCAGGATCATTTATGCTTCTACCTGGAGGGCGCAGCGAACGCCGTACAGCCTGAGCAGCGGCGGTGATGGATCTGCCCTTTGGAAGAGTACCGACAGTGGTGAGACCTGGACGGAAATTTCAGGGAATGACGGGTTTCCAAAGGACACACTGGGTATCATAGGGGTGACCGTTTCTCCTAAAAACTCTGAAAGGGTCTGGGCGATTGTTGAAAATAAGGAAAAGGGAGGCTTATACCGTTCGGATGACGGGGGTAAAAAATGGACCGAGGTTAACAGTGAGCGTAAACTCCGCCAAAGGGCCTGGTATTATACAAGGATCTATGCCGATACGGAAGATGCAGAAACTATCTATGTATTGAATGTCCAATATCATAAATCAACGGATGGCGGGAAGACCTTCAGCACTTTTGATGCCCCACACGGAGATCATCACGATCTGTGGATCGCTCCCGAAAATTCACAACGAATGATTATCGGAGATGACGGAGGAGCGCAGATTTCCTACGACGGAGGAACCACCTGGAGCACCTATTATAATCAGCCCACGGCACAGTTTTACCGCCTCACAACAGATAATGCCTTTCCCTACAGAATATATACGGCGCAACAGGATAATTCCACCATCAGAATCTCACACAGGGCAGACGGGAATGCGATCACTGAAGCCGATTGGGAAGAGACTGCCGGGGGCGAATCTGCATCTATTGCAGTAGATCCTACAAACAACGATATCGTCTACGGCGGTAGTTACGGAGGTTTTCTGACCCGGGTGAACCATGATAATCAAACCATACGCGGAATCAATGTATGGCCGGACAATCCGATGGGTTATGGGGCAGAGGGCATGAAGTATCGATTTCAGTGGAATTTTCCAATCATGTTCAGCAAGCATGATCCCAAAAAATTATATACCTTTTCCAATCATGTTCATCTATCAACCAATGAAGGCCAAAGCTGGCAATTGTTGAGCGAGGATCTTACCCGGAATGACCCGGATAAGCTTGTTTCAAGCGGAGGACCAATAACCCAGGATAATACCGGAGTCGAATACTACTGCACCATTTTTGCAGCAAACGAGAGTCCACTGAAAGAAGGGCTGCTGTGGGTGGGCAGTGATGACGGCCTTATCCATATATCCCGTGACGGAGGAACCAACTGGGAGAATGTAACTCCCGCCGATATGCCCGAATGGAATATGATCAACAGTATCGAACCTTCCGCCTTTGATGAAGGAACCTGCTATGTGGCGGCAACGCGGTATAAACTGGGCGACTTTCAGCCCTACCTTTATAAGACTATGGACTATGGGAAGACCTGGACCAAAATAACAAATGGTATTAATGAAGAGCATTTTACCCGTGTGGTTCGGGAGGACCCTGCCCAAAAGGGACTTCTCTATGCGGGTACGGAAACTGGAATGTATATCTCATTTGACGATGGAGCTAACTGGAAACCCTTTCAACTGAATTTGCCAATCGTCCCCATCACAGACCTCGCTGTCAAAAATGACAATTTGATAGTCGCCACCCAGGGTCGAAGCCTATGGATCATAGATGACCTCAGCGTCCTGCATCAGCTCAAAGACGTGCCGGAAGATGCGGAAGTTCAGTTATATAAACCAAAAGATGCATACAGAACAAAGGGATCGGCGGGAGAAGAGCCCTCCAAAACCGAAGGTGAAAACCATCCTGACGGGGTGGTTACGCATTTTTATCTGAAAAACCTGTCAGAAAAAGACAGTGTGGCACTTACTTATATGAATATGGCAGGGGATACGATGGCAAGTTTTTCCAGAGGTGCCAAGAAAAAGAAGGAACTGCTGGAAGTAAAAAAGGGAGGTAATACCTTTAGTTGGGATACACGCGGTAAAGGTGCTGAGGAGTTGGAAGGGATGATTCTTTGGTGGGCGAATCTGGATGGGGCTCTGGCAGTACCGGGCGACTATCAGGTACATCTCAATGTAAACGGAGCGTCGACGTCAAGCAACTTTAGTATCCTTCCCGATCCAAGAGCGGAAGCCACCGTTGAAGGGATGCAGAAGCAATATGATTTTATAAGTGAAGTTAATGCCACAGTAGACAAAGCGCATCAATCCATTAAGAATATCAGGAAGATCAACACGCAGCTGGAGGCATTTACCAAACAGTATGCGGATCATCCGCAAACCAAGGACTTGATTGAAAAGGCGGATAAGATGAAGAAAAGTTTTGAAGAGGTTGAAAAGGCCCTGTATCAGACAAAGAATCAGAGCAGCCAGGATCCCCTGAATTTTCCGATCCGGCTCACCAATAAACTGGGACATCTGAACAGTCTTGTGGCCCTCGATGATTTTCCACCTACCGATCAGGATGTTGCCGTGAAGGAAGAACTCACGACGAAGATAAACGCTCAATTATCGGCGTTTGACGGGATGATTTCCAAGGAAATCAAGGATTTTAATGACGCCTTCAACGAACTGCAGCTTCAATATTTGTTGGTGGAGGATTAGATGACCGGAAAGTGCTACTCTTTTATAATCCAGGCTGTCAGACAACAAAACTTCAGTTCAGGGAAGCCTGGATCAGGAGGCCGTATGTCGCGCTTGTCGGCGGTTTAGGGAACAGGGCACTTCTTAGATTAGAATTAAAATTTCAATTTAGAGAACAGAATAAGGAATAATATATGGGATATTTTCAAAGAATGTTGCTGATGCTACTGGGGTGTTGCATGGGTACAGCAACGATGGCTCAGACCGCCGAATCATTTTTCAAACCCTTAAAATACAGAAATATTGGCCCTTTCAGAGGTGGGCGCTCCGTGACGGCGACCGGTGTGGTTGGAAACCCTTTGACGTATTATATGGGAACTACCGGCGGCGGTCTCTGGAAGACAACGGACGCCGGGCAAATCTGGTCGAATATCTCTGATGGTTTTTTTGAAACAGGTTCTGTTGGGGCAGTTGCGGTTTCTTCCTCTCATCCGAATGTGATCTATTGCGGGATGGGCGAGCATGCCGTACGTGGAGTGATGACTTCTTATGGTGATGGGATCTACAAATCTGAAGATGCTGGTAAAACCTGGAGAAAATCAGGCCTGGAGAAAACACAGCATATCGCCCGGATTATAATCCACCCAACCAATCCGGATATCCTGTATGTGGCCGCACAGGGGGCACTTTATGCTCCAAATGAAGACAGAGGCATCTTTAAATCAATTGACGGGGGTGCTTCATGGACGAAGGTCCTATATGTCAATGATTTAACCGGAGGGGTCGAATTATCGATGGATCTCAACTCGCCCGGCGTGCTCTACGCTGCCATGTGGCACCATCAGCGGAAGCCTCACATGGTAATTAGTGGCGGGTCCGGAAGTGGGCTTTATAAATCTGTAGATGCAGGTGAAACATGGACTGAGCTGAAGGAGGGCCTGCCGGCTGAGAAAGGAAAAATGGCCATTGCAGTCAGCCCTGCAAATTCACAGAAGGTATATGCCCTTATAGAATCGGATTCTAATTTGGACAAAGGGGGACTTTTTGTTTCGGCAGACGCGGGCAAGACCTGGACGATGGTCAGCGGGGATAACCGCTTGGTACAGAGGGCCTGGTATTATATTGAGCTCTTTGCTGATCCCAGGGATGAACATACCATATATGTCCTGAGTGCTCCGGCGCTGCGCTCTACAGATGGAGGCAAAACCTGGGAGACCCTTCCGGATTCCCATGGGGATTACCATGATCTTTGGATCAATCCGGACAATTCTGAAAATATGATTCTGGCCGATGACGGGGGAGCAGGCATTTCGTTTGATTATGGAAAGACATGGTCTACTTTAGATAATATGCCGACCGCTCAGTTTTACCGGATCAATGCAGATCACCTTTTCCCCTATAATATTTATGCCGGACAGCAGGATAACACCTCAGTCCGGATTGCCAGTTTGTCGCTGGAACGATCCGGAATCAGTCATGAAGACTGGACCAATTCCGCAGGGGGCGAGAGTGCTTTTCTCGCATTCGATCCCGATGATCCGCGTTATGTGATGGGCGGAAGTTATCTGGGGACTGTAGACTTACTTGATGCTAAGACAAAAAGCACGACCAACGTGATGGCCGCTCCAATCCAATACCTTGGCCGGGCAGCCCGTGACATGAAGTACCTGTATAACTGGAATGCCCCGATCCTCTGGTCCCGTCATGAACCAGGAACTTTTTATCATTGTGCCCAGCTGGTACTAAGAACACGGGATAACGGCAATAGTTGGGAAGAGGTTTCAAGAGATCTTACCAGAAATATAGATGAGAAGCAGGGGCATGGCGGCGGGCCTTATACTATTGAAGCGGTAGGGGCTGAAAATTACGGTACGATTGCTTATATGGCTGAGTCCCCAACGGAAAAGGGCGTGCTTTGGACCGGAAGTGACGATGGTCTGGTGTACCTTACCAAAGACAATGGGGAAACATGGAAAGATGTGACCCCAAAAGGGCTGAGTGAATGCCTGATCAATGCCATCGAACTTTCCCCACATGAACCAGGAACTGCCTATATTGCCACCACCCGCTATAAATTCAATGATTATGCCCCGGGCCTTTACAAGACAGAAGATTACGGGGATCACTGGACAAGTATTAACAGCGGGATTCCTTATGGCGCATTTACCAGGGTAGTCAGAGAGGACGCAAGCCGAAAAGATCTGTTGTACGCAGGCACCGAGAAAGGTATGTATCTCTCCTGGAATGGGGGTACCTCCTGGGAGCCTTTTCAGCTCAACCTTCCCGTAACCCCAATCACGGATCTCAAGGTGCATCAGGGAGACCTTATTGTAGCCACCTCCGGGCGTTCCTTCTGGATCCTTGATGACCTTGCAGTCCTATCGCAATATCAACCGGCGAATGAGGACATGCAATTGTTTCAGCCTGAAGCGGCCTACAATGGCTCCTGGGGCAGCCCATTAAACACCAATGAAGAAAAATTTAAAGGCACCCATCCGAAGGAAGGCGTGAACCCTGCGAACGGCATGGTGCTTTACTACGTCCTGCCAGATCGCAAGGATTCAACAGAGGTAACGATGGAGATTTTGAATAAAAGTGGACAACTGCTCCGGAAATTCACGTCTATTAAAGATACTACGTACGTAAAAAATGAGGGTGGTGGCCCTCCGCCAACTCCTTTTCTTTCTGCAACCAAAGGGTTGAATCGCTTTGTGTGGGACCTGCAGTACCCTATCATTCCGGGGGTGAACAAGGTCTACATGGAAGCGAATTTCAGAGGCCACAAAGCTTCCCCGGGCACTTATCGGATCCGGCTGTCGTCCGGAGATAGAAAAGCGGAGACAACCGGAGAAATTCTGTCCGTTCCGGGATGGGAAATCAATGAAGGTCAGTATGAAGAATATGACGCAATGATGACTGATATGGAAGCAAAACTGACACTCATGCACGATATGGTTAACAGTTTGAATAAGGCAACATTGCAATTGAAGGCAATTCTTCCGGACCTTGAAGACGGCGCATTGAAATTGGACGGGGAAAAGCTTATGGTGGAATTGAATGCCTGGGACATGGATATGATCCAACGGAAGTCGCAGGCATATGATGATGTTGAAAATTTTCCAAATAAATTCACTGCTGAATACCTGTATTTGCTTAATCAAAGCAGTAGTGGTATTCCAAAAATAAATAAAGGCTCAAAGGAACGCAAGGCTGAACTTGATGCCCAATGGGTCTCTTTAAAGCAAAGGGGGGATCAATTGATGAAGAATTCGATCCCAGGTTTCAACAAACAACTGTGGGAGGCAGGGATCGGGGCTGTGCGCCTGGAGCCATGATCAGTACATTATACCCATATATCAAAGCCCTGCACCTGATCTTCGTGATCACATGGTTCGCCGGGCTTTTTTATATTCCCAGACTATTTATCTATCAGATAGAAGCGGCGTCCAAACCAAGTCCGGAAAAGGAGATTCTCAGTAAACAGTTGCAATTGATGGCCAGGAGACTTTGGTTTATCATCACCTGGCCATCATCTATTCTGGCGGTATCATTCGGCATCTTGCTATTAGTCCTCACACCCATCTGGTTAGAACAGCCCTGGATGCATATAAAGTTATGTTTTGTTATCCTTCTCATTATCTATCATTTAAAGACACACCAGATATTCCGGCAGTTACAGCTAAATAAAATAAAATACACGTCGCGATTTATGAGAATCTGGAATGAAGGAGCTACCCTGATTCTATTTGCTGTGGTATTTCTCGCAATCCTTAAGAATGCAGTGGACTGGATGTTTGGCCTGATGGGGCTTTTACTCCTTGCAGGAATTTTAATGCTTGGCATTCGTCTATACCAACGTCTGAGGGGTGGCAATCCGGATTTGTAGCACCTCCGCAGAAGTCGGCTTTGGACCGATAATTGCTATCTTTAACCTGCAAATCCAAGGTACTTGCTAAAGAAACTGTCACTTCGGTCCCGTATTTTTATTACAATGATCCTGTTAGTGCTCATCGCTTCCGTTTTAATTGCGGGGGTGACCATCTATCAGTACCGGGAACAGGCCAGGCACTATCACCAGGAGCGGTTGGAACGCAAGGAAGCCCAGATCAAGCAAAGTGTTGACTATGTTCTGGAGGAAACTACCTACCCCACCACCACCGAGTATCTCGCCCTGATTTTTAAGGATGAAATTTACAGGATAGCAGTTACACAGAATGAAAATTTCAACATCTATGATCTGGAAGGTCAATTAATTAAAAATTCAAGGCCTAAATTCAACAATGATTCCATTTCCACCTGTCTGCAACCAGAGATCCTGAACAGTCTTTCTGCAAGCCTGAGTAAGCGATTTGTAGAAGTGCATTCGGCAGCGGGATTTAAATTTCAGGCCTCGTATTCCTATATTAATGACCGAAATTATAAACCAATTGGCATATTAAATATTCCTTACTTTGAAGATAATTCGATCAATGAGGTTGAATTGCGAGAGTTTCTTCTCAGACTTGGCGGAGTTTATCTTTTCCTTTTGCTCATTGCCATCGGGCTTGCTTATTTTATTTCCAAATACATTACGAGGTCACTTCAAACAATTTCAGACAAATTAAGTGAAACCGATCTTTCCAGCCGGAATGAGAAGATATTGATAGAGGATCCGAGTGAAGAGATCACCAAATTGGTCGATGCCTATAATAGAATGATCGATGAACTGGAACAGAGCGCGGCAAAGCTTGCGAGGAGTGAGCGGGAACAAGCGTGGCGTGAAATGGCCAAGCAGGTGGCACACGAAATTAAGAACCCGTTGACACCTATGCGACTGAGCGTACAGAGCTTTGAACGTAATTTCAGGCCTCAGGATCCTGATGTGAAAAAAAAAGTGGCGGAATATTCGAAAACTCTTATACAACAGATCGATACAATGAGCAGTATTGCCTCCGCATTCTCAAATTTTGCGGAAATGCCGGCTCAGCAAAATGAAACCCTCAATGTGGTAAAGATAGTCAAACTGGCACTCGATATTTTTAATGAGGACTATATTCATTTTATTGCGGAGGAGAAACAAATCATTGCCAAACTTGACAGAACCCAGCTTATCAGGGTGGTTACGAACCTGATAAAGAATGCCATTCAGGCCGTCCCTCAGGTACAGACGCCCAGGATTCTCGTATCGGTAGTTTCCGAAGGGGAGTTTGTAAAAATTTCCGTTGCAGACAACGGCATGGGCATCCCGGATGAATTCAGGGATAAAATATATGAACCAAAATTCACGACAAAGTCGAGCGGGATGGGACTTGGTTTGGGAATGGTTAAAACCATTGTTGAGACTTATAGGGGAACCATCACATTTGTTTCTCAACCGGGCAAAGGTACCGTCTTTACTGTACGACTTCCTAAAGAATGAAATACCAATCTCCGTTTGCAGGATGCCAATAGAGAACTGATATAACTGAAATCATAACATGGAATCATCAATGCTCATTGGCAGGCTTTAATGATGTTTATAAAAGAATAAATAGCTAAAGATGACATACACATCTATTCTGGTGGAGCGGGAAAAATGGATCACCACCGTGACCATCAACAGGCCTGAAAAATTAAATGCCCTGAACAGGGCCACCATCAGGGAACTGCATGA
>JBGTMS010000055.1:0-6247 GCA_041743425.1 Zeaxanthinibacter sp.
CAAAATCAGCCGTCTGCCCTATTACGGGTAGCACAGCAGCCACAGATAATAAAAAAGCCCAAAACGCACGATGCCGGCATATTGCTATGCGATTACATCCGCTTTCGGAAACTTCCGGCCTGAGGTTAATGTGATAGGGAAACAAAGTACTGTGTTTCATAGCAGAAAAAATTTGAATAAGAGTCAAATATGGTGATAGCCGGATAAGGCAAATGCTTGTCCAGGCACAGTTGAAAAAGTTGAAGGCTACTAAGAATATAATCGTAAAGGCGCGGCTTTTCCAGGATTTGGTGGCAGTCGAAAAAGGAAGTAAATAAAATCTTTCAAAAGTAATTTTGATTCATGCAAAGATGGGTTAGCCAGTAACCATAGCAATGTCGGATTCAGTTCATTTTGGGGTGTGTCCTTTCGCGGGCGAAAGGAGTATATTTTTGATCAGTTTGCCATTACAAAATCCTTTTAACAGGATTCCGTGCAAGGAACCATCCGTTTTCAGAAAAAATCAGTTACTCTATCAACCGGATACCACCGGCTCCGACAACCTGTCATTGAATTCACTTTTCAATAATCGTACTAATTGTGAATTTTAATTGATAAAATCCAACTTTTCGTCAAACGGTCATTAGTGGGGTTAAAGAGGAGGAGAGACTTAAGTATTTGTTTACAATTATGGTAATATATTATGACTTAGCTTATATAACGATTGTAAGAACGGTTATCACGACCCTTAATGGTTGATCCATTGACTAACAACTAATTGTACATAATTTCTGCCTGCGGATTCGGAATATTTGTATGGTCCCGAAGAAGATCAGGGTGCGTATGTCAAGACTTCCTTCTTACCAAAAAAAAACTAATGATATTGCCGGAGGTTTTTAGTTACCCCTGCAATTCCTTAACCAGATAGGGTCAGGAAGAACAGGCATTGTTTTAAATGCGGCCATACAGAAAACGTAGTTTTTCCCTGCTCATTTCATCCCTCCAATGTTCTCCAAGGGCATTTTCCCAAAGCGGTACCATTTTGAGGGCAACAGAGATCATCGTATCCATTTGATTTTCTGATAACTTACTGCAAACCGCCTGTGGTAATCGGATACCATTCTTGTCCATCATGGTATGAAAAAGTGCCACGCCTTCAGGATAATATTCATGGAGATGCTGAAATACCAGGCAATTGCCCAACCCATGTTTGATACCCATAACATAGGAAAGTCCGTAGCTCATGGCATGAGCAACCCCGACCTGTGAATAAGCGATACTCATACCCCCATGCCAGGAGGCCATAAGCAGCTTTTCCCGACATTCCCCCGGAGGCAGATTTCCGAGGAAAACCTCCTTGCAGAGTTCCAGTGCCTTTTCTCCATAGCTCTGACTGAAAGCATTCAGATAGGTACCGTTGAGGGATTCAATACAATGAATATAACAGTCCATCCCGGTGTAAAACCACTGATCTTTAGGTACGCCTGCAATAAGATCTGGATCAAGAAGAACCTGATCAAAGACCGTAAAATCGGAGTTGATTCCCAATTTCTTCGTCGGGCCCATCAGTACCGCAGTCCTGGAAACTTCCGCACCTGTTCCGCTGAGTGTAGGGATGCCAACATGATACACTGAAGGTTTATGCACCAGGTCCCATCCCTGATAGTTTTCAGCACTTCCCTTATTGGTCAGCATCAGTGCTACCGCTTTAGCGAGGTCCAGCAGGGTTCCACCCCCCACTCCAATGATCCCGGAAGGAATTTCGGAATGGGTTTGTCTGAGCTTTTTCACCAGGGCGTCCACTTGTTCCGTTTTGGGCTCTTCATCAGCGGAAATAAAAAGAATCTGGTCGTTAAAAATAGCGGGCATCCGGCTGGGCAGGGAAGAACCTTTAAATACATCGTCTATGAGAAAAATCATGGGTGCGTCAATGCTTTTCCTGAAGGGCATAAGAATATCCCCCAGCTGATCAAGGCATCCCGCTCCAAAAATTACTCTGGGTACCATAGGAAAGTTCCGGTAACATTTTGATTGGGTACGGGTGGCCGCTACTGATTCTAATTCTTTTTTAAATTCCATGAGCTTAGTTAAGATATTTTAATATCTCTTTAATGTTGTTTACTGTAAGGTGGGTACTGGTAATGTCTTCCGGGGCTACCTCTTCATGTGCCCAGGTAGTATGAAAGGGTACGTGAACCGCTTGTGCGCCAAGTCTGATAATTGGCAGAATATCAGATTTTAAGGAGTTTCCAATCATAAGAAATTCCTTAACAGGGATTTCCAGGTGCTCAAGCAAATTGCGATAATTATCCTCTTTCTTATCACTGAGTACCTCAACATGATGAAAATATCTTGACAGGCCTGATCGCTCCAGTTTTCTTTCCTGATCCAGCAGGTCCCCTTTGGTGAGAACGATCAGTCTGTACTTTTTAACCAGATGATCAAGCACATCCTCTACTCCTTCAAGTAGTTCCACGGGCCGTTGTATCATCTGCTTACCTAGATTCAAAATTTCACGGATGGTTGTCTGCTTCAGGTGATTATTTGAGAGCTCCAGGGCACATTCGATCATAGAAAGCATAAATCCCTTGATTCCATATCCATACAGGCTCAGATTCTCCATTTCCTTTTTAAACAACTCCTGGTCCACTTTATTTTTGGTCTCAAAGTGTTCGAGCAATTCAGAGAATTTTACTTCTGCCTCCCTGAAATAGGTCTCATTAACCCAGAGCGTATCATCTGCGTCAAAACCAATCACCGATACTTTACTGTAGTCTATGTCCATGCCTTCTGGGCTCTTTCCAAATCTTCAGGAGTGTCAATTTCTATACCACTGACGCTTGTTTCCACCATTTTAATTCGCTTTCCGTATTCAAGATACCGTATGGCTTCTATCTTTTCTGCCATTTCCAGGGGCTTCATAGAAAGTCTGCGGAAATCCATCAGGGCTCGTTTACGAAAGGCATATATCCCCTTATGCTTGTAATAAACTGCTTCTATTTCCTTATTTCTGTGATAAGGAATCGGTGACCTTGAAAAGTAAAGTGCAAATTGCTTCGAATCTACAATCACCTTTACTGTATTTGGGTTGTGGATCTCAGACTGTAGCGTGATCCTTGTCATAAGAGACGCCAGATCTATTTCTTCCGCAGGGTCATTATGAAATACATCAAGCAGGCCGGCAAGACTTTCCCTGTCGGTAAATGGCTCATCGCCCTGTACATTGACAATAATATCTGTCTCCATAGCTTCAACGGCCTCCGCAATCCGGTCACTGCCACATTCATGGGCTTCCCTGCTCATAATAGCCTGGCCGCCCGCCTTTTCGACGGCCTTAAAAATAATCTCGCTGTCAGTCACAACAAAAACAGCATCAAAAAGGGCCGTCCTCAAGGCCGCTTCATAGGTTCTGACAATGACAGGTCTCCCGCCCAGATCCTGCATCAGTTTTGCAGGAAACCGGGAAGCGGCATAACGGGCCGGGATCATGGCGATTATTCTCAAACTTTCATTATGATATGATGCTCTAATAGATAAGCTCTACTTACTTTTTCTTATAGATGACTTCAGCCCAAAACCTTCCAAATGATGTCATCTTTATTTTCATTATTGCCACAGAGGACTTCAACCAACTGTCATTCGCAGCTCTCATGTCCCCATCTCCTCCTTAGCCGATTCTTCTTCTTACCTTCCTAAATACATCAAAGATGAGGATCAAAATGATGATCACCAAAATTATGGCCAGAAGGGGAACGAAAACAGAAGCCGCAGCGACTACAGAAGCCGCTCCTGTTTCAAGGATGGTTATAAGAGGATTTCCGATACCGCCGGTGCTCACTGTAGAGGCTACCCTGCCTGAGGCGGCACTGCTTTTTATGACCGTTGCGGTTCCCCCCCCGGCAATAAGGGCCAGGGTCCATGTAACCAATGGTGGCAGGTCGGCAAGGGTTGAAACCATAACTGCAGTACCGGCCAAAGCTGCCAGGGGCACCGCAAAACTGTCAAGGAGATGATCAAACCAGGGAATGAAGTAGGCAAAAATTTCGACAACCGTGGCCACTCCTAAGGTAATAACCGCCGCGGTATGACCCATCCACTCCCATTGGGAATTTAGAACCAAAAGTTCATAGTAAGACGCGAGACTTAAAGCGAAAAGTGGCAGAAAAATCCTGAAACCAACAGAAGCGGCCAAACCGATCCCCAAAAAAATACTGGTCAAGGTTTCAAACGTCATGAATAAGGATATTACCATCTAAAGTAAGCTATTCCTCAGCAAGAAAAAAATCGTCCTTAAAGCCGATAAGGTATAATTTATTTTTTGCTCTCGTGATGGCCGTGTAGAGCCAGCGAAGGTATTCCTTATCTACTCCCCCGGGCAGGTAGGGTTGTTCCACAAAGACCGTATGCCATTGACCTCCCTGAGATTTATGGCAAGTGATGGCATACGAAAATTTGACCTGCAGCGCATTGAAATATTTATTGTTTTTAATGGCCAGGAAGCGTTTGTATTTTGATTTTTCATCCACATAATCCTGTTGCACCTCCTGATAGAGTTTGTTACTGTCTTCATAGGAAAGGGAAGGGGTTTCTGATCGGATTGTATCGAGCATGATCACTGTCTGAAAAGGCTTCTGCTTTGGATAATCCACCATTTTCACTGTAATTTCGGCAAATCTGAATCCGTACAGGTCTTTGAGAGCAAACACTTCCAGCACCTCAATAATATCTCCGTTTGCAATAAAACCCGCCTCGGTGTCAGCATCAAGCCAAAAATAATTATTCTTGACCACCATCAAATAGTCGCCAACGGCAAGGTCATGTTCCAGAAACAAAATTCTCTCCCTGATGTTCTGATTGTACAGATTGGCACGTTTATTCGACCTGACAATCAGGGCTGTTTCTTCCTTGCCGTGCTGTCGGTATGAATTCTCAATGGCCTCCTGAATATCAAATCCTTCCACCAACCTCTCTATGTCAGGAAACGTTGCGAGTTGGAACCGAAAGCTCTCATGAAAGCCGGATCGAAGTTGTTCACGAAGGAGGGTGGCATTCATCAGAATCCCTGAATCCTCAGCTTGTCTGACCACTTCATCCAGCTCCATATCCCGAACTTCCCTGCCATATACGGAGACCATATGCTTTGCATCCAGGGCAGGACTCAGTTCCAGCCGTACGGGCGGTAACTGCGCAGTATCACCAAGAAGCACTAATTTACATTGATATCCGGAGTAAACGTATTGAATAAGGTCATCCAGTAATGCCCCATTATCGAAAAGTCTCGAATCTCCGGGTGTGTCTGGAATCATAGAGGCTTCATCTACGATAAACAGGGTATTCTTGTGCTTGTTAGGGGCAAGGACAAACCGGATACCCCCCCCTTTTTCCTTTTTAGGAAAATAGATCTTTCTGTGAATGGTAAATGCCTGGTGACCGGCATAACCCGACATCACCTTTGCGGCTCTGCCCGTTGGGGCCATAAGAACGGCTTTCATTTTTGTTTTCCACAAATGCGTTACCAGATCTCCTATAATGGTGGTCTTTCCTGTCCCGGCATACCCCCTCAGAAGAAAGATTTCATCACTTTTTTCCGAGAGAACGAAGGCAGCCAGTCGCTCAAGGGCTATGGCCTGTTTATATGTGGGGACGTGAGGGAAATTTTCCTTGAGAATACTAAAAAAAACAGGCGGTGTAAGCGTAGTCATAGGCTTTCAAAGATAAAAAGGAATTTTGGGGCAAAACCTTTTACGATAAAAAAAAAATTGTAGATTTGTGATAACCACTAATTATAATTAACGCCATTTCCTAATGAGAAACGTATTTCAAATTGTACTTTGGATCGTGTGTATTTTTCTGGGCTATCTCATCTATCAATCAGTAACAGGTCCCATACAATTCAATGAGGTAAAACAGGAGCGGTTTACCCAGGTCATATCTAAACTCAGGGATATTCGCAACTCACAGGAAGCCTACAAGATGGTGAATGGAAAATATGCGAATGACTTTAATAGCCTCATAAAATTTGTTGACACAGGCAAGTATGTCATCACCCAACAACGGGATTCGTCATTTATGGAATTCGACGAAACATATCAAATTGACCTTCTGAAGGAAGTAAAGTTGGTAGATACGCTTGCCTTCGTATCAGTGAAGGACTCGCTGTTTAAGAATGACGATCGTTATAAATCAATGATGAATGTGCCTTATGCTCAGAATGGAGAAAAATTTGAAATGAAATCAGCCGTTTTGGATAAGACAGGATACAAAGTCC
>JBGTMS010000056.1:0-14903 GCA_041743425.1 Zeaxanthinibacter sp.
AGTAAATAGTCCCAATCAGGTTAACAATATAGGCCTCCATCAAGCCATGATTTATAGAGCGCGCTATTGAAAGGGATTTGTTTAAATGATCAAGAGCCATTTCGTAATTACCCAGGTGTTTGTATGTCACACCTAATTGATAAAGGTTGGTAAGTTGATTTTCCAAAAAACCGGATTGCTGGCTTTGAGTCAGTGCTTTATTAATAAATTGGAGTGAAGTCTCAAGGTTCCCCCAATTGCGTTGGACGATTCCAAAATATTCATTTATCAGGGACAGACCCTTAATATCGTTTAACGATTCATAAATCTTAAGTGATTCATTAAGATACGGCATTGCCTCCTCATTCTTTGAAAGACGAATCAGGCAAAAGCCATATGATTTAAATGCAGCGGCTTTTCCTTCAGGATAATCATCCTTTTTTAGTAGTTCGAATATTTGCTCACAAATGGCAAAAGATCCGGGGGAATCACTTATCCGCAACGAAAATGCCTCCTGATTAAGTCGGTCAATCTCTTTGTGGACAGCAGTTCGATTATTTTTCATTTGTTGTATTCATATGAAAAAAGGACCATCTATAATTTCATGGAGTACTCCCAGGAAATACGATCCGGATCTTTAAAGGCTATGTATAATTTGTTCAATACAGCGTCTGTCTTTATCCCGGTATTTTCAACTCCCGCTGTATCCAATTTTGCTGCGAATTGTTGCAGTTCCTTTTCTGATTCACAGGTGATGGCGAGATGATCCAGACCTACTTCGAAAGGACTGAAGGTGGTGTGATCTTCATCTCTCGGGTGTGCTTCCTTAAAGGCTAAAAAGATACTACCCGCCTTAAAAATGATCAGATCCGGTTTGTCAATCACCAGAGGCCAGCCAAGAGTCTTATTATAAAAGCTTTTTGTCACATCGAAATTCATTGACCGAAGGCAAATATGATGAATGAAATCTTTCATCGGGCTCGCATCAAAGTGATTTTCCTGTGCAGTGATCTTTCCTTCCTTATTAATGATGAAATGATCCGCAATGCGAAGTGTAAGTTCTAAAGGCGCAATTGTTATGTTTGCCTTCGTGGTCAGGCCTGTCAGTGATTCGTTATAAAAGTGATCGACAATTTCTATATTAACGCCCGTCAGGGCCGGTTCCAGGGGTTGCCACCATTTTTCAAAAACATTTTTTTTTCCATATATCGGATGATGTACGCCGCCGGGAGCAAGGGGCGCTCTAAAAACAACAGCATCATCAAATGGGATTGAGGAAAAATCAATGTTGATTAAAGCTTGAAAATAAGTTTCGGCAACTTGCCTGAGCTGGGTCCTGCGATCATTCATTTTAAATAATTTTTAACTGGTTGGTAAATACCGGATGTATAGTTAATTAACAGGCAGGCAGCAAAATAATAAATTCAGTTCCTTTTCCTTCCTCTGTAATCAACTTTATTTCACCCCCGTGTGCTTTGACAATGTCATAACTTAAACTCAGTCCAAGTCCTGTGCCCTGCCCGGTCGGTTTGGTGGTGAAGAAGGGTTGAAATATTTTGTCCCGGATCTTATCCGGAATCCCGGAACCGTTGTCTCTGACACTGATCAATATTTCGTTCCCAGTACGCTCAGTGCTTACGTATATGGTTGGCTCATAGGAGGCACCTCCGTTTGCAGTGGTCATCGTGGCCTTCTTCTGTTCCACCGCGTAAAAGGCATTGGTAATCAGATTTAAAATAACCCTGCCCAGATCCTGGGGTACGACGCTGATTTTGCCAAGGGTCGAATCAAAATCGGTCTTCATGGTGGCATTAAAGTCCTTATCCTTGGCTCTTAACCCATGGTAAGCAAGCCGAAAATATTCATCGCAGAGGGCACTAATATCCGTGGGTTCCTTGATACCGCTGCTGCTCCGGCTGTGTTGCAACATGCCTTTAACAATGCCATCTGCCCGTTTCCCGTGGTGGTTGATCTTTTGTTCATTTTCCTTAATATCCCTTGTCAATGACTCCACCTCCGCGAGATTGCCTTTGCGCACCTCTTCCTCTAACTCAGCGATCAACTCAGTATTGAGCTCCGAGAAATTATTCACAAAGTTCAAAGGATTCTGGATTTCATGGGCAATACCGGCTGTAAGTTCCCCAAGGCTCGCCATTTTCTCGGACTGGATAAGTTGTTTTTGGGTGGTCTTTAATTCGGCATAAGCCTTTTCTATTTCTCTTCCCTGAGCGAGTTCTTTTTCACGTGATCTTTCGCGTTCCTTTAGTTTGATCCTTTGCCGCATAAAGCGATCGCCGTCATACTGCTGTAACCCGTCGAAAGTGGCAATCCATATCAGCCCATAGCTGTCCTGCATAATGTCAAGGACATACGGGAAAACCAGGCCATTTGAAGTGGACAAATAGGTTGGGTCGATCTCCTGCCCGCGGTCCTGGGGAAAACTAAGCTGGGTAAAGGAACAGATGAAGGCAATTTTCAATAAGTTACGCATGATGTTCAAGTGGGTTAAGCCTCTTTAAATATAGCATTTAAAGCTATTGGCCTATGCAGGCAACGAAATATTATATTCCGTGCCTTTCCCTTCGCCCGATTTCAATGTGACTACCCTTCCGTTTGTTTTCACACCCTTATAATCTAAAACCAGGACCTCACCTGGTTCCCCGCCTGAATGACTCAGTCGGATAGGCTTGGTCCGAAATTAAGGTTTACCCAACACACGGCGTAGCGCTATCTAAGGGATTTCTTGCAAAATACTTATTTCGATATCGCTGATCTTGAGCGCAGTAATTGATGGAAGAAGGATTATATTTATAAAACAATTTATGTATCATAAGGCCCACTCAAAATTTTACAGGCTGATAAACGATAATATAACTAAACCATAGTTTTATCAATGTCCCAGTCACGCCGGCTCGCCGCCATCATGTTTACCGATATTGTCGGATACACCTCATTAATGGGCAATGATGAAAGCAAAGCATTTGAGCTTTTAAGTAAAAACCGGCAGTTGCAAAAACCCATCATTGAAGAATTTAATGGCCGATGGATTAAGGAGATGGGGGATGGGGTCATGGCTAGTTTCCATAACGCTTCTGATGCGGTGAATGCGGCTATTAAAATACAGCTGGGTTGTAATTCCGAAAGTGAGTTCCGATTGAGGATTGGCATTCATTTGGCAGAAGTGGTTTTTGAGAATGACGATGTGTTTGGGGATGGGGTCAATATCGCTGCACGGATACAGGCCGTAGCCCAACCCGGAAGTATTTTTATATCAGAAACCGTTCATCACAATATTCTTAACAAAAAGGAATTTTTGACCCGGTTTATAAGAATACAATCCCTTAAAAATGTAAAGGAGCCAATAAAGATCTACCAGGTAATTACTGAAACAAATGTCCTTCAACCACCATCACGCATGGCGGCGAAAATAAAGCCTAAAACATTGTTGTTACTGCTGGCGGCAATTGCCCTCCTGGCATCGGGAATCTTTCTTGTAAACTTTCTCACGGCTAAAAAAACCGGCACTGAAATAAGTCCAAAATCGATTGCCATCCTTCCCTTTACCGATATGAGCCCGGGGCAGGATCAGGAATACCTCAGCGATGGTTTGGCAGATGAAATCCGCAATTCGATCACGATCATCAACGATCTAAAAGTGATCGGCCGCACTTCTTCTTATCAATTTAAAGGAAAAGATGTTGATGCCCGGACGATTGGAGAAAAATTGAAGGTGGGGACCGTGCTGGAAGGAAGTATACAAAAGTCCGGGAATATCCTAAGGATCATCACGAAGCTCATTGACGTAGAAAACGATTCGACCATGTGGTCTCAAAGATTTGATAAAGAATCAAAAGATATTTTTGCGATCCAGGACAGCATTGCGGGAAAAATAGTTGAGATACTAAAAATAACGCTCTCCAGTTCGGAAAAACCACGGTTAATTAAGAAAGAAACAGACCCTGATGTCTATTCACTCTACCTCAAAGGCCTGCATACCTATAAAGAACAACATTATGATAAAAGCATTGAATTTAATGAAAAGGCTGTAGCGTTGGATTCATTATTTGCGCCTTCCTATGCCTACCTCGCTTTGGCTAAGATCTGGAACATTACTGAAATCGGAATCTACGCTAATCCAAATGCTGTTCGGGAAGTTAAAGAACTTGCTATGAGAAGTATTTCCCTTGATCCCGGCCTTGCAGAGGCCTATTCGGCGCTTGCCTTACTGGCCTGGACCATTGAACTTGACTTCTCAACAGCCAAATTTAACTTTGAAGAGTCCTTAAAACTTAATCCATCGGCTTCGCTGATCAAAAACAGGTATGCGTATTTCCTGCTTTGGATGGCTGAGTTTGATAAAGCAGAAAAACTGGGATTAGAAGCGATGAGTTCGGACCCCGCTGATTGGAACGGATATATCATTGTTGTCAATGCCAATATTTATAAAAAGAATTTTACTAAAGCTGAGAAATATATATCAGAAGCGAAGAAATTATTCCCGGAGCACTTCGGTTTTGAAAATCTTTATATTTATTGCAGGTTTAGTTCTGGAAATTATGCAAGTGTTATTAAATCCCTGAAACCTCTGTTATTGAAAAATGCCTTAACTATTCCGCCCAACCTGTTAAGCTTATTATCCGTTTCATATTTCAAAGTAGGAAATCGGACCGAAAGCGAAAAGGTTTTGAGCCAACTCAAAAAAATGCAAGGCAATTCGGATTCCAGCACTGAATACAATCAGGCAAGAATATATGCCCAGTATCAAATGAGAGACTCTTGTTTCGCAAGCCTGAAAAGATCTTTCATATTGAGGGAGCCTGAATTAAAATTATTAAAGATAGATCCGCTCTTCGACCACTTAAGACAGGATCAGCGATATCGGGAATTGTATCATAAATATGGTTTTGACAGGTATAAGTAAATTCACGGTACGACTAATCCAGCCTGAACTATGGGAGTGAGGGAGGCTATTTCTTTTACATAACATTTGGGAATAATTATACACCAATAATCCTTTTTCCTTGGTAGTTTTGCCGGCTATAACCATTTGAAATGTTCGTCGATTTACTTTTGGCTGTTCTCTTGAGTATGTCGCCTTTTGGAGAGGCCAAGGTTGGTATACCTTATGGCATTTTAAACGGCGTGAACAAATACGTGGTCTTCATTTTCTGCATTTTAGGCAATTTGCTGATTTTTCCAATGATGATGTTCTTTTTGGAAAAAGTGAACCGTTATTTTATAAAATGGCGGTTTTATAAAATAGCGGCAGTTTACATTGGACAACGGGCAAAAAAGGCATCTAAAAGTAACATTCAGAAATACGGGCTAATTGGCTTAACGATTTTCGTTATGCTTCCATTACCAGGCACGGGAGTGTATGCGGGCACCATTGCTTCCTATTTGTTCAAATTTGAGAAACAAAAGGCTTTTTTAGCCAATGCCATAGGCATCTTTTTCTCGTCGGTGATCGTTTGGACAGCTACTTTGTTATCAGTGAAAGGTCTATAGTGGCGTGCGCAAAAAAATGGGCTAAAAACTTGTAATTAATAGATTATATGTCTCAACTTCAGGGAAATGCTCAGGTTGGGTATGATTTTGTAATAAACCCATACCATTTCACGTCTCTGATCTTGCTTCAATTGTAGCTTTTCTACTTCTTCAATATCCTACTGATCGTTCGATTGTGTTTGTAATATAAATGCTTCAGGTTCTATTACAAGGTATCATTCCTTCAACAAACAGACCCAGGAACAGGGCGCCTTCTCTAAAAAAACCCCCAGCTAGCGCCCGGGCTTATGCGACCACTTTGTAACCTCCACTTTAATAACTTGCAAACTATGACCTCCTCCTGATAAAGCGGGGCGATTAAAACTAGAGAATTTCGGACAAATAAATGTTTAACTTTAAATAAATTATTTGCTTATCGAAACGTTCTAAGCCTGCCGGCAGGCAGGTACATTGAATCTCAGATCGTAATTGCCATCATTGTGGGATTGAGACTAGCTTAATGGAGAAAAATTAATTGGTATACAGCCTTAAATAGATGAATAAGAGAAAAGTACTGGCCATCTCCGGAAGCACAAGGCAAAATTCCATAAATCATTCTTTGATAATGGCAATTGCAGATCTATCAGCTACAAGTCTGGACATAACTATTTTTAATGGAATTGCAAATCTGCCGCAGTTTAACCCCGACAATGATGATAATAATGTTGCAAAAGAAGTTGCCGATTTTAGGCAGCAATTGAGCAAGGCTGACGGGATAATTATTTGTACTCCAGAATATGCCCATGGTGTCCCCGGCACACTTAAAAATGCTATTGACTGGACGATTTCTTCATCTTCATTTCCTAAAAAGCCAACCATGCTAATAACGGCTTCTACGGGGGGCAACTATGGGCACAGAGCACTAATGGAAACCTTACAAGCTATTGGAGCAAAAAATATTGATAATCTTCAAATGGTTATTACCTGTGTGAAGACAAAAGTCAGCATGGATAACAAGATTACGGATGATAATACATTTGCCGAGGTCAAAACGCTTATAACTGCTCTTATCGAGACTATTAATAATACGCAGGCTGATTGAGGAGGCGAAAATGTTTACCAGCAACCAAAACATCAGCTTTAATCGTTATTTGCGAGCTTGAAAAGAAAACTATTAAAATCCTTCTTTATAAATCACTGCATCAGCTATGAAAACAACCCTGTTGATCTAAAATTTGGGTAATATTACACCACCTCTCAATTACCCCAAGACCATTGTGTTAAAATAGAAAAGTCCAACTAAATCAATTAGCCGGAATTATACTTCGTGGTCCCGCCTAGGCTCCCCGCATGAATCGCATGCGCGATCATACGGGATAAACTTCTCACCCAGCTCTCTTTTTATGAAAACGCCCCTTGTCATGTGCTGGACGTTCTGCATTAACGCCTGAGCGTTCAATCCGGGGTCCAGGTTTCATTTCATGAAAAGGCTTTATCGGCCGCTGAGGTTATTGTTCCTTCAAATTTTTGATCAAATCCGGAATTGAACTCAAATACTGGCTTGTCCTTTTCGGCAAAGTATAACCTTTCCTATATAAATCGATTTGACCTCGAACCCCTACTTTCCCTTTACGAAATAGAAACCCTTGGCATTGAAAAAGGAGATTTAGCGCTTCGCGGATTTTTCGTAGGGTCGTGCAGGCCGATTCGGAAAAAATGAAAAATTTTCCGAACTTAGTCCTCTCATCGGTAGTCGTTTTACAGTTCTTGACGTCAGAACAAGAAAATAGAAGATAGTCCCAATAATATTATCATTCAAATTTCGATTTTTTCAGAAGAGATGGTGGTAACACCCATAGTTGGTTTAAATAACAATTTGTTGAACAGGAAGTTCCTTTTTTTTATTCTGCTATTCGGAGTGGTATCAGGATGTTCGGAAGGTGAAACTAAATTTGAAGAAGGAACAGGTGCAGTTAAACCTGATCCTACTCGCTTTATACCGGAAGTATTGGTTGATGGGCTAGATGAACCCTTACAGGTAGAATTTGATGAGCAAGACCATGTTTATTGGATTGAAAGGACGGGGGCTGTTAAAAGAGTAAATGAATTATCGGGGGAAGTTGAAGTACTTGCGGAAATACCCATTGCAAAAATCCCTGCGCCCGGGTTAATAGGTTTCCTGCTCGATAAGAATTTTGAGCGGACCCGGCAGCTATTTCTATACTATTCAGCAGAAGAGGATAAGGGTGAGATAGTACGATTATCCCGTTTTACCCTTAATGCTGATGACAAGATCGATATGGCCTCCGAAGCCGTGTTGCTTCGGGTACCATGGGAATATCCTGACTCTCATCACTTTGGCGGTGGAATGGCCTGGGACAATGAGGGAAACCTTTATCTTTCCATTGGAGGTGATTCACAAGCTACCCAATATTCCCCTTTGACCTTCACGAATCCAAATGGTCGTGGCGAAGATGCAGCACGCACAGCGGGTAATACAAATGATTTTCGTGGATCTATATTACGGATTCAACCGCAGCCTGATGGGAGTTACACGATCCCAGAAGGAAATTTATTTCCAGAAGGGATCCCTAAGACCAGGCCGGAAATTTTTGTGATGGGCAACAGGAATCCATGGCGCCTATCAATAGATTCAGAAACGGGTTATCTTCATTGGGGAGAAGTGGGACCTGATGCAGGTGTCGATTCTAAACAATTCGGTCCAATGGGCTTTGACGAATTCAATGTTGCCAGAGAAGCGGGTAATTATGGATGGCCTTTTATGATCGGTAAAAATCAACCTTACAACAGGTATGATCATGCCACTGGCACTTTTATAGCTCCTTTCGATCCAAAAGCTCCCATTAATGATTCCCCTAACAATACCGGACTACGAGAACTACCTCCCGCAAAGCCGGCTTTAATAGCCTATCCGTATAAGGTTTCTGAGACATTTCCCATATTGGGCAGTGCGGCCCGTTCCGCTGTAGGTGGCCCTATCTTTAGGGCGGCAGATTTTAAACCGGATGCACCGCGGGTATTTCCCGATTATTATGAAGGAAAATGGCTGGTGACCGACTACGTCCGTAATTGGATTATGGTCATAGCAATGAATGAAGAGCGGACAGAAGTTGAATCGATTGAGCCTTTGGTGCCACTCGACCAACTATCCCACAAGCAACCGCTCGATATGGATTTTGGTCCTTCCGGTGATCTTTATTTCATTGAATATGGTACAGGTAACCAAGGTCGCTTATCAAAGATCAGGCATAACGCAGGGAATCGTGCACCCGTTGCAATTGCCAATGCTGAACCTCTTACAGGTCTTATACCCTTACAGATTCGCTTGTTCTCCCATGATTCAAAAGACTTCGACGGGGATGATTTGGATTATAGTTGGTCGATAACGCCTGCCGCTGGTGGGGAGGCGCAACTATATGCACAACAGAATCCCTTAGCAACCATCGAACGACCTGGAAAATATAATGGGGTATTGACAGTGAGCGATCCAACAGGTGCAAGCGATAATGATACCTTGGAGATTCTAGCAGGCAATGAGCGCCCGAAAGTTGATCTTGATATTGTCAAAGGAAACCGGTCTTTCTATTTTCCGGGTGAAACGATAGAATATAAAGTGCGGATAAGTGATAAGGAGGATGGGCGCTGGCAGGATGGCGGTATTGCACCGGATGAGATGTCTGTGACGGCAGAATACATTTCTTCAGGAATAACCATGAAACAGCTGTCGGTATTTAAGGCTGAGGGTAAAATCAGACCGGATGTTGGTGTTCGCCACCTTCAGGCACAATCTTTAATCACTAAGAACAATTGCATAGCCTGCCATCGGATTGACGCGCCTCTTGTTGGTCCTTCTTTTATGGATATTGCACAGAGATACAAGGAAAATACGGCGGTTTTTGAAGAATTGTCCGGTAGTATCATTGAAGGCAGCAGTGGAAAATGGGCGGGGGTTGCTATACCAATGCCGCCAAATCCTATGCTTACCAAAACGGAAACGGTACCGATTATAAACTACATTCTTGACCTTTCCGCTTCCAAAAATGGGAAAGAGTCATTACCTATTGGGGGTAATTTCAAAACTATAGCCCATGAACCTTCTGTCACTGGTGGAGGTAGGTTGACAAGATTTTACTCACCTCCGTTCGAGATGGGATCGTATTTGTTACACGCCAGTTATACGGACGAGGGGAACAGCAAAATGGCAGGACTGGAATTGACGGGGGATGACATTGTGCTGTTGCGATATCCATTGCTGCCACCTGAGGCAGCCGATGTTTTGCCGGAGGAAGGAATATCATATACCCCCTCTACTGACGACCCCGGCTTTATTTTTACCGGTAAGGGGAGCTATATTGGCTTCAGGAATATTGATCTTACCGGTATAAAAACGATTAGCATCGGAGCCATCACAAGGTTCTGGCACTGGTCCCACTTCATCGGTGCGACCGTTGAGATCAGGCTAGGTTCTCAAACCGGAAAATTAGTAGGTAAGCCTTATAAGCGAATCCGGCCGGTTACCGCGGAAGGTGATGGGCCTTTCTTTAATGAGGATTGGGAGAAACCGATTTCCATAGATGTCTCGGAAGTGAATGGAATCCATGATGTATATATCGTGGTTCACAATTCAGAAGCTAAAGAAAGTGACGCTTTGATTATTATGACCGGAATTGGATTTGAACATTAAAAAATAAATGGGGTGCCTATCCTTAAAAAGAATAAATTGAAACCAAAAAAGATGAAGATCGATCATTCAAAAACACCTTCTGCGGTTCTTTTCTACAACATAAGTGCTCTACGGAAAGGATTGTCCTGTTTGGCTATGATGATCGCAATAACTACGGTCCAGGGGCAAACCGGAGAAATACCTGAAGGTTTTACTGCTGTATTTGACGGGAAGGATCTTTCGGGTTGGCATATCAGCAAAACCAATCATCATGGAACTGCGGGTAACTTTTTTATAAAGGATAGTACCTTGGTCATGAAACAACATCCTTTTGGTCGAGGTGGTATTTTACTAACCGATAAGAAGTATGGGGATTTAGAACTATATCTTGAATTTAAGGGTGCCCCCGGCACCAATGGCGGGATTTTTTTTCGGTCCAATGAAAGTGGTTCTGCCTATCAAATCGAAATTTCCGATGATGGGGGAAAGGGGACGGGAAATCTGATAGGAGAATTGCTTCATACAACCACTACTGCGGAAGCGAAGGATTTACAGGGGGTATGGAATGAGAATGGGTGGAACTCCTTCCGTCTTCGGGTTGTTGGAGAAAAGCCACACATGACTTTATGGGTTAATGGGGCACTAATGTGGGATGTACAGGCTGAACGCAACGATTTGATCACAGATGCTACGGAAGGAATGATTGCTTTACAGTTACATTGGAGCCAATCTATTTCTCCGGTACCCGGTGGTGCTTGTTGTGCTTATTCATGGAAGCCCGAAGCGGTACATTCTTACAGGAATATCGCTGTAAAAGAACTAAAATAAACGCCCTCTGGGCAAACCCGCGAGGCATTAAAAGGAACATACCTTAGTCATTTCGACGCAAGTCCGCCTGAATGGCACGGGAAGGCTTCGGGGTATTGAACCTACAGGTGGGAATACATCCGCCCATTGATTATTAATATGGAAAATTTCAACTCGAATAAAAGAAATAGAAGGCTACAATTAGTATCCGTTTTGATCACCATCTTAGCCACCACGGCTATCTTGGCCCAGCAAAAGGCTACAGATAGCACAAGTCGTACCTGGACCAATGGGATAGGGATGGAATTTCGGTTGATTCAATCGGGGAGTATGATGATAGGCCGCGTGGAGCTTGAATGTCCAGACCCGCCTGACACAAGGAACGTGGACGAAAAGGTAAGGTGGACACAAGAAGATTTTGAACGTTGTGAGAGATTGGCAAAACTTCATTCAAGTTCAGGATTTATGGTAACTATTGAAGAACCATATTACATGGGTACCTATGAGGTGACCCAGGGGCAATGGCAAAAAGTAATGGGCACAAATCCTTCTTTTTTTCAGGGAGACAAGATAGATGGTGCATCTGATCGACATCCCGTTGAGAAGGTAACATGGTCGCAGGCGCAGGCTTTCATTAAAAAACTAAATTCATTGGATTCCAATTCGGAATACCGATTGCCGACGGAATTTGAGTGGGAATATGCCGCCAGGGCAGGAAATGAGGAATTGCTCTCGTGGGCAGAAACTCGTGTACAGGCTTGGATCCAGGACACCAATAAAGGCGGTACACGTCCTGTTGGCCAGATGAAACCCAATGCTTGGGGTCTGTACGATATGTTGGGCAATGTATGGGAATGGGTAGCGGATTATTACAACAATAAAACCTTCCCGGATCCTGTGCCTCTCGAATCGGGGGAAGTCCATGTATTGAGAGGGGGAAGTTTTATCTCTGATGTAGTCAATGCAACCTATTTCTATCACGCCGGTGGACCAGGGAATGAATATGATGTAGGGTTTCGGATCGTAAGAGAGGTTAAATAATTTAATCGACTGAATGACTTTCGGTTTTCCTTGTTTTTCAATAAAACCACCAATTTTAACTGTGCCTCATAGCCCGCTTTCACGAATTCCGGCTTCCACACAATGGTTTTGGTTTCCTCGCGTTTTATATACGGGTTCTCGATCAGTCCCACCCGAAAAATATTCTTTAAAAGTCATACGGCTGAAGCTTCCATCCTGGCACAAAATCTTCTAAATTCGGTGGGTTTCATAAAAATACCAATCGGACACACAACAACATATAGCCATTGCACCGTGTAAAGCTTACCAGTAACAACATTTAATTTTCAACGTCAACGTAACCTAATATTTTAGCTATGCTTCCAAAAGGCTGTTCTGGCTTACGGATTCCGAAATAGGTTATAGATTGAGGATTGCAACATACATAAAATTATCGCTTGTCATTCCCATACCATTCATCTTGCTATTGGACGCACCTTTGACTTCCGACGATAAGGCCTTCTCAAGGACAGAAAAATTTAATCCTTACACAAATACCGGCCATTTCCTGACTTTTGTGGATTCGGATGGAGACGGACTGAGCGATGATATTGACGAGGACGATGATAATGATGGTATTCCGGATCTTTTTGAAGATGGTTGTGAGATGAATACTGCCTTTGGTCCTCCGCCTTCAAGTATTGCAACGACCAACTATGTCACTTCAGTTTACACCAACTACAATGGTTTTTGGGCCTCGTCAGTAGGAGCTGTCAATCCAAAAGCTTATGACAATGTCTCCGAACTTTTGGCTTTTAAGGTGGGCAGCTCAACTTATGCAACCGGGGTTGTGTCAGGTGCTATGATAGACGGTGATAGTGACGGGCAGTACGATTCCATGGATACTGACGGGAACGCTACGGGCGATGTTGCCGTAGAAGAAACCTCTTGGACCGCACTGAGACCAGTAACGAAAATTAAATCAGGAATACGATTGGAAGGAAGGGCCCTGGATGGAAACAATGGAAGTGCGGCAGGGCCGTTGCTTACATCAGGGGGGATTCCATTTAATCCATATCTCTACGAAGGAGAAAGAGGCCTCGACATGGCCTATGCCATTGCCAATATAGACAACGCATGGTACTTCCGATTGGGAGGATCCAATACACCTGCTTATGGAGATGGAAAAATGGACATCCTTCTTTCTCAGGGAGCTCAATTGGGCAGTGGTTCCAATTATAACAGGTTGCACCTCCTTGATGAGGATGGTAATTATCTGGGCAATGGAGTTGAAGTCAATTGGAATACCACCCCTATCGTAGGAAGATCCCAGATAGATCAGTACAATCCCAACGATTCTCCCAACTCCTCAAATGTTATCAAGAACATTCTTCTCGCGGCTGTGGAACTATCCGAGTTTGGCCTTACGCCGGCACAAAGGGCCAAAGCAGTCATATTTCGTCTTGAAATTTCCACCAATGCAGATCCAATATTCTTTGTAGTGAACGACAATAGCTTTATCACTACTTGTACCCCGCTGGATACGGATGGGGATGGGCTGGCAAACAGCGTGGACCTTGATAGCGACAATGACGGCATTTATGATGGTACGGAAGCTGGTCACGGGGTAGCACTAACAGTAGGAAGACTCACCGGGGCTGTGGGTACCGATGGTATTCCGAATGTTGTCCAGGCAGCCTCACAGTATGACAATGGAACCATCAATTATGAGATCAAGGATTCCAACAATGACAACGTGCTCGACTTTTTGTCTGCCGATAGTGATTCCGATGGTTGCAGCGATGTTATGGAAGCAGGTTTCGCGGATGGGGACGCAGATGGGTTTCTGGGAACTTCCCCCACCACAACTAATACGTGGGGCGTTGTGACAGGTCAGGGGGGATACACCAATCCAGCCGACGGAGATGGCAGCGGTATACCTGATTATCGCGAATTTAGTTCTGCCCCTAATATTTCAGTAGGCCCCCAGGATAAGGTGATTTTTGATGGTCATTCCGGCAACATTTCTGTAACCGCCACAACAACCACTCAATTCCAGTGGCAAATAAGTACTGATGGGGGATTTAATTTTTCAAATCTCGCGAATTCTGCTAGCTATTCCGGAACCCAGACTGCCACTTTAAGCATCATGGATGTCACCATGGACTTTGATGGCCTCTTGTACCGGGTGATACTGTCAAATCAGGGATATATCTGCTCCCCCTCCATTACTTCCGGGGTAGCAGAATTAAGCATTAAGGTGAGAACCGTGATCACCAACAAAAGGATCACTTACAGGATTAATAAGGAATAAACCGGATTCGTTTTCAAATTCTTAGGAATTCGGAAATGGGCATCATTTCAATGTGCTCTATTCAGCATTAAACGCTGACGCTCTAATGCAAGACCCAGATTCATTGTATGAAAAAGCCTCGGTTAATGCCGGAGCTTTTGTGACCACTTCATAACTGCTTCCTCGCCCGCCTGAAGACTCGGCTTCCCTTATTAACACCGTAACGTTTAATTCAGGATAAACTTCTCACCCAGGTTTCATTGCATGAAAAAGCCCCAGCTAACGCTGAGGCTTCTGTGACCACTTCGTGCCTAACTCTTCTCTAACCTGAAGAGTGGGCTCCCCGCATGAATCGCATACGCGATCATAAGGGATAAACTTCTCACCCAGGTGTCATTGCATGAAAAAGCCCCAGCTGACGCTGAGGCTTCTGTGACCACTTCGTGACAAATTCTACTTACTTGAAGACTGGGCTCCCCGCATGAATCGCATACGCGATCTGCCTGTATTCTAAGAGTTACGACGAGTTGGCACTGGCATCAGGCACCGAAGGGTGGACCACTCACGTTTTCAATAGTCCAAACTTCACCGGTTAATGTCACTATATAGGCGATGTTCTTGATAAATTCGAGTGATGTAGGGCGATCGAGCCCG
>JBGTMS010000057.1:0-21315 GCA_041743425.1 Zeaxanthinibacter sp.
GGTGTGGACACTCCGAGGATGCAACAGTTAATTCAAGGAAGAACCTCTCAAATCCATGTTGGCTATTTAAAACTTTTTTACTATTACGGTTTAATTGGTGGGCTACTGTATTTAGGCTTTCTTGCAACATTACTGATCCGGATGTGGAGAATGGCCCGAAAATCCGGTTACTGGGGCGGTTTTTTTGCCATACTGGCTTTTTTTATTGCTAATCTTACCCTGGTTGAACTCACTCTGTTTTACTATGGTCTGCTATTAGCACTTATCTTTTCAAATCATTTTTATGCTGAGAGGAGGAGCACAACTGCATCCTCTCCAGGCTACTGAAATTCAGAATGATACCGCTGACGAACAGAGGCTGTTATAATTGTCCGGGCGAAATTAAAAATTATGTTTGCAGCTATCCTGAATTTTGGTAAGTTCCTCAGTAAGCTAATCAATCGCGGTCAGCAGCGATCCGTTAAGGCCAAAAAGCACATTGTGGCCTCTTTCCTTATTAAAGGAATAAGTATACTAACTGGCTTTTTTATGGTACCCCTCATAATAGGATACATCCATAAAGAAGAATATGGTATATGGCTAACACTATCATCGGTCGTTGGGTGGTTTAGTTTTTTTGATATTGGTCTGGGACATGGTTTAAGAAATAAGCTGGCATTAGCTTTAGCTCAGGGCCAATTGGAAAAAGCAAGAACATTTGTAAGTTCTGCATATGCCATTTTAGGGTTGATTCTAGTTGGAATCCTTGTCCTCTTTTTCATTGTCCTACCGTGGTTGGATTGGCAGATTATATTAAACACCGATAAAATTAATGCTGACGAACTGCGCCTTGTCGCTGTTGCAACGTTTTCTTTTTTTTGTATTAACTTTTTGTTGAAACTCATCCATTCTATCTTCCTCGCCGATCAGCGTCCTGCGAACCCTGGTTTTTTCAATTTACTGAGTAATGTAATTTCACTGATCATCATATTTGTTTTGACAAAGACAACCCAGGGTTCACTTTTTTACTTAGCACTGACACTTGGTCTAACTCCCATGATAATTTTAGTATCGGTGAGTATTTATATGTTTCATGGCGGTTATCGAGCTATTTCCCCCGCATTTCAATTTGTCAGAATAGCCCAATTCAAAGAGCTTTGGACGCTTGGTATACGGTTTTTCTTAATCCAGATTTCATCAGTAGTCATTTTCTCAACTGATAATATTATAATTGCTCAATTATTCGGCCCGGCAGAAGTACCGGCATATGCTATAGCACACCAATACTTCGGACTGGTCACCGCCCTGTTTTCAATCGTTTCTGTACCTTTCTGGTCAGCTTATACTGAAGCCTATATAAAGCGAGATATGGATTGGATCATCTCTACCAATAAAAAGCTAGTCAAGGTTTGGAGTGGATTGATGGTTGTCAGTATATGTATGCTCGGCCTGTCATCCTACTTTTATCAATTCTGGGTGCCTGAGATTGAAGTCCCATTTGTACTCTCAATGATGATGTGTATTTATGTGAATGTGCTGGCCTGGGGAAATATCTTCGTAGTTTTTATTAATGGCGTTGGAAAAATTCATCTTCAACTTGTACTAGGTATTGCAGGTACATTAATTAATATTCCTTTGTCTTACTTTTTTGCACAAATTTTAGGGTTGGGAAGTGCAGGTGTTATTTTGGCCAGCATTCTTTGCATAGCATACGGTCCCATTTTCGCACCGATTCAATTCAATAAAATTATCAGAGGTAAAGCCACAGGGATATGGAACCGCTGATTTCTACCTTTTAAGAAAGGTCGTATCATTTATTATTTATGTCAAATATTAAACATATGAGGGTTCTCTGGTTTTCTAATACGCCTTCCTTATCAGCAAAATTCTCGGGAGATATAACTGTTGGTGGGAGCTGGATAGAGTCTTTGGAATATGAATTAATGACGAGCTCTGATATAGAATTAGGAATTGTATTTCAGGAATTATCTAAGGAATCACAGGAAATAAGATCGGATTCGACCGATACCAAGTATATCATGGTGCCCAGACACCCACACCGAAAATTTGATCGTTGGATAAGTCGCTTCTTTGTCCGCCCCAACTCTCAGAGATCCTTGAAGGAATATTTACGAATTGTAGCTTCCTTTAAGCCGGATGTGATCTTATTTTTTGGAACGGAATCTGACTTTCCATTAATTATTCCTGAACTGAAAATACCTTCCATTATTTGGTTTCAGGGAAATCTTACCGTCTATAACCGAATGTATGAGAGCGGCATTAAGGTGCGTAAAGCTTTTTATAAGGAAAGCCTTAAAAATATTCTTTGGGGAAACTCTGTTCTGCATCAATACTTAAACTTTCAGGGATTGGTTGAACGGGAGAAAAAAATCTTTTCAATTGCACACAATTTTATCGGGCGTACAGATTGGGATCGAAGATTGGTCAGCATAATGGCCCCACAGGCCAATTATTACCATTGTGATGAACCTATGCGGAGATCCTTTGCTGAAAAAAAATGGATCCAATGGCAAAACCGTGATAAATTGGTAATCATAACGACCATACGGGAGAATATTTATAAAGGACTGGAAATGGTTTATGAAACCAGCTGTATACTATCTCAGCGTTTGAATATGTCACTGGAATGGAGGGTCATTGGAATCAGGGAGTATACTACTTATGCTAAGGCCGCTCGTCAGAAAGCAAATTGTTCAAAAAAATTGTCACCAGTGACGTTATTAGGATTTAAATCAGGTTCAGAATTAGCCCAGGAGTTGTTAAATGCTGATTTCTATGTACATCCGTCGCATATTGAAAATAGCCCAAATGGTGTACAGGAAGCGATGTTGCTGGGGATGCCTGTTATTGCCACCAATGTTGGCGGCACACCGAGTTTGTTAAAAGATGGCGAGGAGGGAATACTTGTCCAAAGTGGCGACCCTTATGCATTGGCCGGAGCAATTTTGGAACTATATGAATCTCCTCATAAGGCAAAAAAAATGGGAGAAAAGGCTCGTATCCTAGGACTGAAACGTAACGATGGAAAGAAAATATGTTCAGACTTATTAGCTATTTTTGATAAGTTGATTTTGGATACTCATAATTCCGCGGACCATTAATAAGCCGGTAAGCTCTATGTTGTTTTAGATATGTCTGTTGATAATCGTTAACCTAATTTTGTTTCGAAATTTTTGGAAGCAAGCAATGCCAATGTTTTGCAAGTGATGCCGGCACATAGCAGACTTAAATTACAAAGCATTACTCCATTTCAAATGATTCATATTTAATGGCATCAACCTTTTAATATGTATAAAACTCCAGGCCATATGCAATTTGGCATCATGTGCAACAGCAATGAACTTTGTGCATGGCAGGAGCTGGTAATTCAAAAACTGCTTGCTGAAAACCATGTTCAGCTAAAATTAGTAATATTTCAAAACTACCGGGATAACAACCCATCTACTGCTTTACAAAAAACCATTCCCCCATGTAAATCCGGTTTTTTGTGGAATCTATACAATAGGTACCTAGTTATAGGGAAGTCGAAGGCATTAAAAAAGGTGGTAACCTCTTCTTTGTTTAAAGAAACTTCCCAGATTTCCTGCGATTTAATTTTTGGCGATGATGGGTTTGCCCGATTGGAGGATAGAGATATTCAAAAAATAGAGGATTCCGGCCTTGACTTTATTCTAAATTTTACTCTGGAGCTACTTCAAGGAAAAATCATCAAGTCGGCCAAATTTGGTGTTTGGTCCTTTCAGTTCAGCGACCCGGAGAAATATTCGGGAAGTCCGGCGTGTTTCTGGGAAATATTTAATCAAGATCTATTGACCAGGGCATGCCTGATAAAGCTTTCGGAGGACCCCAGCGTGTCGATCCTTCTAAAAGAGGGCTATATAAAGACGCATGTTGTTTACCGAGAGAACATCGATAACATACATTTTGAGGTCGCATCATGGCCCACCCTGGTTTGCCGCGAACTAAGAATTAATCCCACGAAAAATTCAGAATCATCTGTGATCGCATGGGGGAAAGATAAATTATACCCACCCGGTAATTCAGAAATGCTGCTTTTTTTGTTTATCCAGTTTAAACTGTTTATCAAAAAGGCATACCGTAAGTTCTTCTATACCGATTACTGGAATATTGGTATTGTATTTTCTCCAATACAAGAATTTCTGAATTCCGGAGCTGAACCCGTTGTTCTTTGGTTCCCTAATTTGCCTAAGGTAAGATTTATGGCAGATCCTTTCGGAATTTATTACCAGGGTAAGCAGTACATATTATATGAAGATTTTCGATTTGATCAGGGAATTGGTAAGACAGCAAGTGTACTTCTTCAGAACAATTCATTTCTGGAGAATAAAATTGTAATAGACGAGAATTTTCATATGTCATACCCTTTTGTTCTGGAATATGAAGAGGATATATATTGTATCCCCGAAACATATCAAAATAATCAGGTTCGATTGTATAAGGCTGATGAATTCCCGTATAAATGGAAGTTGGAAAAGGTTTTAATTGAAAATTATGCAGGAATTGACAATACACCTTACTTCCATGAGGGCAAATGGTATCTCTTTTCGACAAACAAAAATATGGGAGTACATCACAATCTCAATATTCACCACGCTGATACCATTTTTGGTCCGTGGCAGGAACATCCGGGCAATCCGGTAAAAACGGATATTAGGTCAGCGAGGCCAGCTGGAACTCTGTTTAAACATAATGGATCGCTCTTCAGACCATCGATGGATTATTCTGAAAAAGTGGAGGGGAGGATTGTCATAAATAAAATACTGACACTTACTGCTGATGATTTTAAAGAGGAGATGCACAACATAGTTTACCCTTTTAAGAATACATTTTTTTCCGATAAGGTTCACACGATAAGTGAGATGGGACCTTTTACTCTGGTCGACGGAGCAAGGGAGCTTTTTGTATTAAGCAATTTCCATGCGCTTAAATATAAGCTGAACAAAGTATTAAAGAGGCTGTACAATAATTAAGTCCTGTATCCCTGGATCAATCCTGGAATTAAATTATGGCAGGGAAGCAAAAGATGAATATCAATCAGCCAGATCCATTTTTTAAATTTAATAAACGACAATAGAGATGTGCGGAATTTGTGGTAAGATTCATTTTGATTCGGACAATCCAGTTCTCCCTGAAGAAATTCATAAAATGACAAGGTTGATCCATCACAGAGGACCGGATGACAGTGGTTATTATATAAGAGGTAATGTCGGATTAGGATTTCAAAGACTGAGTATTATCGATCTTCATAGCGGTCATCAGCCATTGTCAAATGAAGATGATTCACTGTGGATCGTTTTTAACGGGGAAATATACAACCATATCAGCCTGCGTCAGATGCTCATAGGTAAGGGGCATAAGTATAAAACGAATACTGATACTGAGACCATTATCCATCTTTTTGAGGAATACGGGACGGATTGCGTAAAATATTTAAGGGGTATGTTTGCATTTGTCATTTGGAATGAGAGTGACAAACAACTCTTTTGCGCCAGAGACCGTTTTGGGATAAAACCTTTCTTTTATTTCAGTGACAGGAATAAGTTTGTTTTTGGTTCTGAAATAAAGTGCATTATAAGTGAGACAAATGGCTCTTCTGAGCTTTCGCTTCAGATGCTCGACCATTACCTGGCTTTTGGATATTCATCCGCAGATGGTACCATTTATCAGAATGTTCACAAGTTGGAGCCCGCCCATACCCTGGAAATCAGGAGAGATGGAACCATCAAAAAAAATAAATATTGGGAGATTAGCTACAGGCCCGATTACAACATATCGGAAGATGAGTGGGCCAGATTGGTAGAAGAAAAATTATCAGAATCTGTTAAGATTCATTTAATGAGTGATGTGCCCCTGGGTGCGTTTCTTAGCGGAGGTATTGATTCCAGTGCCGTCGTGGCTCTTATGGCAAGGCATTCGAAGTCACGTGTAAAAACATTTTCTATCGGATTTAAGGAGGCTCAATTTAATGAATTAAAATATGCAAGAGAAGTTGCAAAGATGTACAACACTGAACATTATGAGCAAATTGTAGAACCTGAATCTATCGGTCTTTTACCCAATTTGGTAGACACTTATGATGAACCTTTTGCTGATTCTTCTGCAATTCCCACCTATTACGTATCTAAGTTCGCCAGGGAACATGTAACCGTGGTGCTTTCCGGTGATGGGGGAGATGAATTATTTGCCGGGTACAACACCTATCAGAAAATGAATAATATCCGCCGTTACAACATCCTGCCGAAAGCTGTAAGTAACTACTTTTGGAGTGGTGTACACCAATTAATTCCCAATAGTGTTAAAGGAAAAGGCATCACATATTATCTCTCAAAACCTAAAGATGGTTTCCCGGCATATATTGCAATTTGGTCTCAAAATGAACGAAAAAAACTATTCAGAAAGGAATTTTGGGAAATTATTAAAGAATCGCCTGCGGAATTGCAGGGAGCGCTAAGTTTCACTAAGGCCGATTCCTCAGACTTTTTATTTAATATGCAAAAACTGGATATGCAAAAATATATGGTCGATGATATTCTCACAAAGGTAGACAGGGCAAGCATGCAAAACTCGCTGGAAGTCAGAGTACCTATTCTGGATCACGAATTTGCTGAGTTAGCTTGTACCATTCCATCTGCATTAAAACTTAAGGGAAATAGTAAGAAATACATTTTTAAAAAGGCAATGCAGAATCATTTACCTCAATCGATATTGTCTCACAAGAAACAAGGATTCAGCGTGCCCCTGAAATATTGGTTTAAGGAAGACCTAAAAGAATATGTGAATGATCGTTTATCAAATACCAGAGGTCCATTATACGATTATTTGAATCCTGGGTACGTTTCGGGAATAATAGATGAGCATCATAAGGGCATGCGGGATTTTAGCAGAAAGATATGGTCTTTAATATTTCTGGATCAATGGCTGAGTTCAAGAAAATAATTGCATGTTTGTTCGTTATTCAGCCTTGGATAACAAAAAATCTTAGGGACTTTAATGCTGATTGCCAACGGAACGAAACTGACTCATTCGGCTACCTTACCTCGGTTTTTTAGGTAGTTGACCTGTTCGTTAGGAATTGGTCCCTCTTAAACCCTAATTTTAACATCTTATCTCCCTTTAGCTGATAATAAACCTATTGTACTACGGTCCCTATTATGGCATGATGATAGACTAAAATTGAAAAGTAATAATAGTTGGCAAAATGGCATGAACAATAGTAATACCTATGGGAGCATTGATTGAATAACCAAAACATTTATAATGACCGATAAGACCGAGAAAAACTTGAATGTCGCATGGATTGGGGAGTCAGGTTTCCCCTTTGGAATGGCGGCCATACAGAAAACAATAATTCTGGGGGAGGCGCTTGGTAATGTGGGTGTTCATTTTACCGTCATCAATAGGAAAGGAGTACTCAAACCGGAACAGCAACATACTTTAAGCGCAACCGGAGAATATAAACGGATCAGGTATGTATATACTTCCGGTATTACATACAGACCAAAAAATATCATCAAGCGAAACCTGATGAAAGTCAAGGGGGCTTGGAATGAATATTGGTATTTGCGCAAAATGCGGGGTATGAATACCTCTCTCGTGGCCATTGTCTCTACGCATAGTTTTTTGCAAGCTTCGTTGTACGTACTTTACGGCAAGATCCTAAATTTTCCACTCACCTATCTTTACGTTGAAATGCCTTCGGAAATGCAGCATCGAGTTGGACTTATCAATAAGATGAATGACTACCTATTCGAAAATATTTTGTTGAAAAAAATGGACGGCGCTTTGCCGATAAGTGAGCTATTAAAGGAAAATTACATGAAAATAGCGCCGGGGAAATCATTCCTTAAAATTCCGACCATTTGTAATTTTGAAAATTTTAATAGCCCCAGAAAAAAAATGCAAGAGCCTTATTTGCTTTTCTGTGGCGCGATTGAATACAGAGAAATAATTGATTTTACCCTGGCTGCTTTTAAACTCCTGCCTGAAAATAATACTACTAAATTGTATCTGATTATAAGCAAGGGAAGCACCAAACAGTACGCACAATTCAACCAATACTTAAGTGAGCAAGACCTCCTGCATAGTACCAAGGTATTTTCAGATATTCCCTTTTCTGAATTGGTTAGTTTATATGTTAATGCATCAGCCTTACTTATCCCACTTCGACCTACCAAACAGGATGCAGCACGATTTCCACATAAAATTGCTGAATATACAGCAACGGGAAATCCCATAATTACCACTAATTATGGTGAAGTGCCACTTTACTTTAAAGACGGGGTGAACGCACTGATCGCCGACACCTATGATATTTCAGAATATGCAGAGAAAATGAAATTCGTTTCAGATCATCCTGAGGAAGCTAAGAAAATCGGTCAAAAAGGCAAAGAATTGGGAACTGCGGAATTTAGCCATATCAACTATGGTCAAAAATTAAAAGAATACCTGCAGACTACGGTTCAGAATAAGTAAGCAACAACTAAAGGGACGGGTGCGGGGGAATATTATATCTCTCGATTTAAAATAGAAACGCATCCCGGGTATATTTTCTTTGCAAGGGGAAAGCCACTAATCATAAATCCCCTTAAATTCTTTTAGGAATTATTGGCCACTCGAAGCTGTTTTTCTAATTGTTTTGAAATCCAGGGATAGGTTTTCTCCAGGCCGGAACGTAAGGAATCCGAAGGGCCCCATCCCAGCTTTTTCTTTATAAGCGCATTGTCAGAATTTCTACCTCTAACTCCCTCCGGACCTGGAATGTTCATGATTTTGACGTTTTTCCCTGCGATGTCCATAATTAATTTAGCGAGGTTATTAATGGAGATCATCTCCTCCGACCCTATATTGACCGGACCTGAAAAGTCCGATTCCATTAGACGCAGTACGCCTTCAAGACATTCATCAATATATAGAAAGGACCTTGTTTGTTTGCCATCGCCCCATATTTCTATTTCCCCATTTGCATCAGCTTCTGCAATCTTCCGGCACAAAGCGGCAGGGGCCTTTTCTTTTCCGCCTGTCCAGGTACCCTCGGGCCCAAAAATATTGTGAAAACGTGCTACATGTACTTCCAGGCCATAATTTCTTTGATATGATAGATATAACCGCTCACTGAAAAGTTTTTCCCAACCATATTCGCTATCCGGGGCAGCGGGATAGGCAGAATCTTCGGACAATTTCGGATTGTCAGGATCCATCTGATTGTACTCAGGATACATACAGGCAGAAGAAGAATAAAAGATCTTTTTGACCTTCTGACGCCTTGCCTCTTCAACCATATTCAGGTTGATCAACGCTGAGTTGTGCATTACTGCGGAATCATTATCACCTGTAAAAATATATCCAGCGCCGCCCATATCCTCAGCCAATTGATAAATTTCATCAATACCCTCGACTACTTGTTTACATATCACCGGATCCCGTAAATCCCCAACGACGAATTCATCGGCCGGAGAAATGGAAAATTCATTTTTTTTCAAATCACACGCCCGCACCCACATGCCCATATCTTTTAATCGATTTACGAGGTGTCCACCGATAAATCCGCCACCACCACAAACTAAGATTCTCTTTTTCATAGTTACAAAGTATTAACCCTTACAATTCCTGCTAAACATGAATTTTGACCTTGAATTGTTGAATTAAATCCTGAGGTCCTACATCATTTTTTTTTTACTCAAGGGTTATGGTTTATATATTTTTGTTAGTATATCAATTTTATCTGAATTTGAATCTATTTGATCTTTCCTTTAGTTGATCATTCATGTGTCATTTTTGCAATTCAAACTCCTTTATTTAATTTAAAAGCCAAAACTGAATTGAAGTTATATAATAACGTTATATTGAAAATTTGCAGGGTATGATCTTCTCCTGTTGAGGTTCCTGAAAATGATCTAGAGGCACCGCTGTGTACTAATTTATTCCAATTGTAATTTATGAGTATAGCTAAAATAGCGGTACTATTGGATGTAGGCAGAATTATGTCGATATATTCTTTGAAATGCCTAACAAATCGATAAAAAACCATAGGAAATCAAAAGTCAATCGGGGATTTGATCATCACACGATTTAACGGTAGTCTGGCTGTGTGCATAATGGTTAAATAACGCTATATTACAGAGGAAGAACCTTCAACTAAAAGTGGCTGAAAATAAAAATATATGCATCACTATCAATTCTCTCGCCAGTGGGGGTGCGGAGAAACAAAGTATGCTCCTGGCAAAGGCTTTAAAGGCCTATCATAATCCCATTTTAGTGATCCTTAATCCTCATCCCATCTACCTTCCACGTCTCAAGGTAATCGAAGAGGACGAATTGGACCACATTTTCTTGTCAAAAAATCCTATAAAAAAAACAGTTGAATTTATAAAGCTTCTCAAAAGAAAAAAAATAGATATTATTTTTTCATTCTTGCCCACAGATACCATATTGGCCGCTTTCTGTGGGAAGGCCGCCAGTGTCCCATACATATTTGGTGGGATCAGAACCAATTTAATCAGCGGGTTTAAATATATAGCCCTCATGCTGACAAATAATTACTTACTGGATTATACCATTTCGAATAACTTTTCCGCATATCATTCGGCTATTACCTTTGGGTTTAAAAAAAATATTTTAGTCATTCCCAATGGTATAGAAATCAGACCGCTTTCCCTAGGACTTAGATCAGATCGCCAAATGATAAGGCTTATAAGTACAGGTCGTCTGGCCAAATCGAAAGACTTTAAAACATCTCTGCAAAGTGTGGCGGAGCTAAAGAGGATTCTCAAAGGAAGTATTAAGTTGAAATATATAATTATAGGTCAGGGGCCTGAAGAAAAGAACATTCTTCAGAATATTGAAAAGTATGAACTAAAGGACGAGGTTGAACTAATTACCAAACCTGCGAATATATATGAGCTGCTTGACGTTTCTGACATCTATATTAGCACGTCACTCATAGAAGGTATTTCTAATTCAATTATGGAGGCTATGAATTGCGCATTGCCTATAGTAGCAACCGACGCAGGAGATAATGCCCGCCTTGTAATTCACGGTAAAAATGGCTTTATTACAGGCATGCAGGATTATAAGAAATTCGCAGAACATTTGCATTACCTTATAGAATATCCGAAAGTGCGCAATCAAATGGGTATGGAAGGCTACAATTATTTGAGTGAGGAGTTTAGCTTTAGTAGTTTTCAGCAAAAATATGTAAGCATAATTAACCATATTGAAGCAATACAACTACAGGAGGGAAATCACCGGTTTGGTGAGGAGAGTTCAGTTAATTCAGAGTGATAATTCGATACATGAGGCCGTATTTGTATATGAGTTCAAACAAGCGGTTCGCAAAATCTATTTTGATCGCATTTTCGCGCATATTATTTCATTCAATATGAAATGAAAATATTATTACTTACCGACAGCCTTGATTCCGGAGGCATGGAGAGGAGATTAATTGAGTTGCTTAAGGGATTAAGAAATTATCCGGATCTTAGCCTGTACCTGGTTATTTTTTCAGAAAGGATCCATTACCGGGAGGTATTTGATTTGGGCATTCCGGTCAAAGTCCTTAAACGAGTGCCAAAAAGAAATCCGTTGGTATTTTTTCGGTTATTCAAATTATGCAGAACTTGGAAGCCCGATTTGATCCATAGTTGGGGAACTATGTCAGCCATTATCGCCATACCATCCATCTTCCTACTCAAGATTAAACTCATTAATGGAAGTATTGTTAATGCCACAGGAAACATGAGGTTTTTTGACAAGGCTTTGTTCAGAGTTCGTCTGACTTTTCCATTTTCCAAAGTAGTGGTCGGGAATTCACTAGCTGGATTAATGGCTTACAGGGTCCCAAAAAAAAAGGCATTATGTATTTATAATGGATTTGACATGAACCGGGTAGCGAACCTCAGGGATATTTCGATAGTTAGGGAAAGGTTTGGTATACACACCAAAAAAGTAATCGGGATGGTGGCGAGTTTTACCGACAGGAAAGATTTTAATACGTACCTGATAGCAGCACTGCTGATTCTGGAGAAAAGAAAGGATGTTACATTTATTGCAGTAGGGGATGGGCCTAACCTTGCAGTATGCAAAATGATGATCCCCCCTCAATATACCTCTTATGTCGTGTTTACAGGGGTACAAACAGACGTTGAATCAATTATTAACGGTTTTGATATAGGGGTCTTATGTACAAACACACAATTACATGGAGAAGGGATTTCTAACGCCATACTCGAATATATGGCATTGGAAAAGCCAGTCGTGGCAACGATCGGTGGCGGAACGAATGAAATTGTAAACCATAAGATAACAGGTGTTTTGATTCCCCCTGGCTTGCCTTCAGTTCTGGCGAATGAATTATGCTATCTCCTTGATAATCCAGCTATAGGCAGACAAATGGGGCAGGAGGGGAAAAGATTAGTAAGTACCTCCTTCAGCATGGATAAGATGACTAATACCTATTACAAACTGTATGGAAAGTATTTCTGATGGTACGAGGTTGGTCTATTCCCAAATTAAAGAGCAATTAGGGATAATACTTGTTGGGAGATCAGATACCCATCACATCAAATTAAAGTGCGCTTAATAGAGCAATCAAGTATGTTTTTTGACATATCGATTTTGGATGGATTAACCTCAATTTTGACAGTTTGAACGATAAAATTAATAGTATAATATAAGGGTATACTACATTTAACCATGAAAGAGGGGAAACGGATTGCTTTTTTCGGCATTAAGTACTTCCCTTCGCGGGGGGGGACCAGCAGGGTAGCAGAAAACCTTATTCTTCATTTGGCACCATATAATTATGTTACCATATATTGTTATGCAAATAAGCTGGCTAAACCTCATATCAAGGGGGTACAGGTGATAGAATTTCCCGAAATTAAACTGGGGAGTTTTGGTGTATTTCTCTATTATGCAATCTGCTATCTTCATATTATTTTTAGAGGAGATTATGATATCATTCATGCCCATAAAATAGATAGCTTCTTTTTTTTGAGGGGATTGAGCAAAAAGGCAAAAGTAATCGCGACCGTACATGGAGTGCCCTACAATGATGGTATATGGGGTGGGGTGGCAAAAAGATTTTTTAAATTCAATGAAAGGCGTTTTTTAAAATTCAAAGGACTTAAAACTGCTATTTCTCAACCCTTGTGTGCTCATTACCAAAAGCATTATAATGTTAAGGTGAATTTCATACCCAACGGGATCAATTTTGCAGAATCCAGATCCGAAAGTTCACTTGACCATTTTTGGCCCTCCAACGTTCCGCTTGACCAGCCATTTGTGCTTTTTGCCGCCAGAAGGATTATAGGGATCAAAGGCTTGCACACCATGCTACAGGCATATTCTTCCTTAAACTATCAAGGTTCAATTTTCATTGCAGGCGAATTGGAAAATGATTCGGCCTATATAAAGAGAATAAAAGAATTGGGAAGGGCATTGAACCTTCATTTTCTTGGATTTGTACACCCATTGCCTGTGTTATTGGAATTGGTCAGTAAATGTAAATATTTTGTTTTTCCATCGGAAATTGAAGGCATGTCTATCATGTTACTCGAGGTAGCAAGTACAGGAATACCAATCCTGGCCAGTGACATTCCGGAAAACAGGCAGGTATTTGATCAAGATGAAGTGCTATACTTCAAAAATAAGGATATTACCGACTTGTCGCACAAAGTGTTATGGGCGGAAAGTAACAAATCAGCGTTTATTTCCCGGGGAATGAAGGCAAAATCCAAGGTAACTACCCAATATACCTGGGATAAAATAGCCCTCGAATATATATCACTTTACAATAGCAAAGGCAACTGTTAAAGTACAGTAACAACCACATACTTCAGGATAAACTAACTGTTTCATTAAATAAGTTGCTGATTTTCATGGATATGGTCTTCAAGTTAATGCGCATATAAGGCCCATTTTATTTAATGACTGCCACTGGTAATAGATTCCAATATTACATTCTGGGTTAGTCAATTCTGTTTTCCGCTCCCAATTCAATCACTTCCACAAGTCATTAGGAGTATCCATTCATTCAGGTTGACCGGCAAGAATTTGTTTTATTGAATGGGCGATCTGCTGAATTATCCCTCCGGCCTGATTCCACAAAAGTGACTACTAAAAACTTAACAAAAATTACAGAATAGTAACGAAATGTTTGTTTTTTCATTTTATGCATTTCATCGAAAAAATCAAACATTTTGACGTAATTAATTTCAAAATGCTCATCTTTGGGTCCCCTATATCGATAACCATGAGCAACTTACATGTATCTTGCCATAAAATTTTTGTGCTTTTAATTTTCGTTTTAGCCATCTTTTTTTCTTGTACTGACGATGATCTTTTCTATGATCGCCTGGGTGATAACTCAAATAATCCCCTCACAGGTGTTCCAGTAGGAGAGACTGAGAATGACTCTACCCAAACCAACGAACCTGATAACCCTGGCGGTGTTCTACCAGACAGCACGGTTGCGAATAGGCCGGATACAACTCCGATGGCCATTGCAGCAGCAACCCCTTCCAGCGGCATCCTACCCCTTGAGGTCATATTTAAAGGATCTAGTTCTTCCGACGATAAAAAAATTACTGCCTATATCTGGGATTTTAAGGATGGAAAGACCTCTACAGCAGCCAACCCTTCCCATACCTTTACGGAAGCAGGTACTTATGATGTACAATTAAAAGTAACTGACGCTGACGGCCTGACATCAACAGATATTGTATCTATTTCTGTGAATACGGAAGATAATGCGATGCCAGTTGCAAAAGCCAGTGCTACCCCGCAATCCGGCACCGTTCCTTTGGAAGTCAAATTTAATGCGAATAGTTCCTCGGATGATAAGTCAATCACCTCATATAAATGGAATTTCACGGATGGTGACACCACCAGTGTGAAGAACCCTTTGCACACTTTTACAAAAGCGGGCTCGTATGATGTTGAGTTAACCGTCACTGATGCCGAAGGCCTGATATCAACGGATACGGTATCCATTGCTGTAAATACTAAAGATAATGTAGTGCCTGTCGCAAAGCTGACAGCAACACCGACATCTGGGACAGCTCCCCTGAATGTAACTTTTAAAGGAACCAATTCTACAGACGATAAGGCGATAACCAAATTCAGCTACGATTTCAAAGATGGAACCACCTCAGCAGTGGCCAACCCATCTCATACCTTTACAGAAGCAGGTACCTATGACGTCAAGTTAACGGTAACCGATGCTGAAGGTCTTACTTCTAATGTAAAGGTCACCATTAGTGTAACTTCAGAAGTGAATAAGGCACCTGTATCGAAAGCAATCGCAACTCCTGCGTCCGGTCAGGTTCCCTTAAATGTGAGTTTCAAAGGGACCACCTCAACAGATGATAAGGCAATAACAGCATATAGGTGGGATTTTAAGGATGGTACCACTTCCACGGCGGCCAATCCGGCCCATAACTTTACCACAGTAGGAACCTATGAAGTGGGATTAAAAGTTACTGATGCCGAAGGTCTGACCTCAACAGATAATGTGACTGTAACTGTCAAAGCAAAGGATAATGCCGCACCTGTTGCAAAGGTTAGTGCCACACCAGAATCCGGGACTATTCCTTTAAAGGTAAATTTCACAGGAACCAAATCGTCAGACGACAAGACAATAACGGAATATTCCTGGGATTTTAAGGATGGTGGTATCACGACACTGGCCAACCCTACCCACACATTTACTAAAGCAGGATCCTATGAAGTGGCATTAAAAGTTACTGATGCTGAAGGCCTTAGTTCAACCGGAAAGGTGACCATCACCGCTAAAGCGGAGGAAAACGCCGCTCCCGTTGCGAAAATCAGCGCTACTCCCATCACCGGTACCGTTCCTTTGGCGGTTACCTTTAAAGGAAATACTTCTACTGATGATAAAGCCATTGCTTCCTATGCCTGGAACTTTAAGGATGGGGGTACGGCATCTACCGCCAATGCAGGGCATACCTTTACAAAAGCAGGGTCATATGTAGTGGCATTAAAAGTTACTGATGCCGGAGGCCTGAGTGCTACAGAAACAGTGACGATATCGGTAAACGAAAAAGACAATGAAGTTCCCGTGGCCAAAGTCAGCGCCACTCCACAATCCGGTACTGTACCTCTGGCTGTCAGTTTCAAAGGCAATACTTCTTCAGATGATAAGGTTATTGCTTCATACAATTGGGACTTTAAGGATGGGACCACTGCTTCAACAGCTAATCCCGGCCATACCTTTACCAAAGCAGGTACCTATGAGGTGGCCTTAAAAGTCACCGATGCAGAAGGCCTGAATGCCACAGAGACCGTATCCATAACCGTAAACGATAAAAATACTGCTCCGGTAGCCAACCCCAGTGCGACACCTCAATCAGGCACAGTACCTTTGGCCGTCAGTTTTAAAGGAAGCACATCTGCGGATGATAAAGCTGTTACTTCCTACGCCTGGGACTTTAAGGATGGAGCAACGGCTTCAACTGCAAACCCGGCCCATACTTTTACCAAAGCCGGCACCTATCAGGTAGCATTAAAAGTGACCGATGCTGAAGGGCTAAATAGCACAAAGACAATAACAATTGCAGTTACCGAAAAACCGAATGCCGCTCCTGTTGCTAAGGTCAGTGCAACTCCGTCTTCGGGAACGGTTCCTCTGGCCGTAAGTTTTAGCGGAAATACATCTTCTGATGATAAAGCCATTACTTCCTATACCTGGAATTTTAAAGATGGGACCACCGCATCAACTGCCAACCCCGGACATACTTTTACCAAGGCAGGCACTTATGCGGTTTCATTAAAGGTTACAGATGCCGAAGGTCTGAATACCACAGAAACTGTGACAATTACGGTTAACGAAAAAGCCAATGCCTCACCTGTGGCAAAGGTCAGCGCAACTCCCCAATCAGGAACATTACCTTTAGCGGTGAGTTTTAAAGGAATCACTTCCTCCGATGATAAAGCCATTACGGCCTACGCCTGGAACTTCAAGGACGGGACTACATCAACAACCGCCAACCCCGTACATACTTTTACCAAGGCCGGGAGTTACGATGCGCAACTCACGGTAACTGACGCTGAAGGATTAAAAAATACTGCCAATATAACAGTTACGGTAAATGCAAAGTCCAATGAAGAGCCCGTGGCCGTTATGAGCGCGGATAAGCTCTCGGGGAATGCGCCCTTAGCCGTCAAATTTACGGGAAGCAAGTCCACTGACGATACCGGAATAAAAAGCTACGCCTGGAACTTTAAGGATGGGGGTACCTCAACCGTCGTAAGTCCCTCCCATACTTTTGACAAATCAGGAAGTTATAATGTAGAATTAACAGTAACCGATGAAAAAGGTTTGACCGACAAATCTTTACTGACGATAACTGTGAACCAACCGACACCACAGAACGAGGCGCCGGTAGCGGTCGCCACAGCCAGCCCACTTTCCGGGAACGCTCCATTGAATGTCAACTTTCAGGGAACCTCTTCCAACGATGATAAAGCGGTGAAAACTTATTTATGGAACTTTGGTAATGGCAATACTTCCTCATCTTCAAATCCGACCACTACCTACAACAACCCTGGTGTCTATAATGCGAAGTTAACCGTAACTGATGCTGAAGGTCTCAGTCATTCAGATACGGTTACAATTACTGTTACCCAGGAAAATGTGGGTTCAGGATGCACTACTGTTAATGGTACTGCCGGAGATATCGGCTTTAAGGCATGGTGCGTTAAAGATCTGGGAAGTTCCTTGTCAGGCTCAATTGCAAACGGAGATTTAAAAGTGGATAAAGATGGTTCCAATAGTGCCCTTCCGGTTCAAAATGGTCAGATCAAATTTAATGTAACACCTGATGGATCAGGAAATAAAAGAGCAGAGATAAGAACTGCCCCGTGGTTGGTAAAACATCCAAAAGGAACCGAAGAATGGTTTGGATGGTCCTATACTTTTGGAAGTGATTATAAGCCGGATGTAGATAATCAATGGGGCCTTTTCCAAATACATGCAGGCACTGATGGCGCAGACCCGAATATAGCCTTACAGATAATTAAAGACGATCAGTTCAACGGGCATTCGGCAGGTGAATTATTTGTTGCTATGGCAGCAGACAATAAAACCTATGACCCGACTGGCATAAAGCCAGTGGCAGGACAAACGCTTAATATTGTGATCCATATAATACATGGAGATAATTCTAACGGTCTTTTAGAGATTTGGATTAATGAACAAAAGGTATTTGATTTTAAGGGTAGTACCATTTTCTCTGGCACCTATGGTGGCAACGCCAAGTGGGGAATCTATAAATGGCCATGGTCCAATCAGTCAAATGTTCAAAAATCCGCAAGTCAGGGAATTACAAGCCTCACAACTTATATGGGAGATCTAAGGATGATAACCAGGAGACAAGGGGACGCCGATTACGGTAAGAATTCTTATTCTCAGGTAGTGCCAAGATAAATCCCAATGGTCAGATTGAATTATTATGTGTTAATCAAAGATCTCTAACCCATTATATTGAAAAGGGTTGACATAATCTTATAATTTCAGTTACAATTTAAAAGGGATTTCTCCTCCATTGATAATCATAAATCAAATGAAAGGGGAGTAACCGGAATGGAAGGTAATGTCCGGTTTGCAGTTGGTTCTTCTGATTATTGAAGAAGTATGAATTTTTTCCGCATAATAAAATTAAATCCTGCTACAGAGACCGCCACTGCAATTCTGCTTAATACCTACCACAAAGGCAAGTATTTGGTAATTAGCTACTGGAGGAAGTGTTGACTAGTAGACTAATTAATGAAAATAGGAAAAAAGCGAGAATTTCTTTGGTTTTCGGACTTCTACCGCTGTTTAAAATAAATTTTCATTCGAAATATGGAAAATGACAATTGTAATGACTGAAAAGGATATATTTGCCAGTTTCACTTCTACCTGCCCAATTTCTATAGGGACTTTCCATTAAAGATCACCCTTGCACAAATAAAAAAATACTTGGTTCAGCAGCAGATTTGATAGTTTGTATATAGTGCATCTATTATTTTCTTTGAATTACTGTCATTGCATTTTTTAGAATATTTGTGTAAACATAAGCAACAAATAAAACAAGGGAAGGAACCATGATGATAAAATATCTTGCCTTCCCCCCCAGAGCAATCATGCCGGCACCATAGATTAAAATAAATATCAGGTGGGCTTTTACTTCAAAAGGTATTCTTTTTCTGGATAAGAAAGCAGGATATATAATCATTATAAAGAGAACCATTATAAACATATTTGGGATCATATAGCCAAATGCGCTCAAGTCCTGAGACTTATATGAAATTGGATAGTTAAACAATAATCGGCCCACGTTTGACACAGTATTCTTCAAATATTTCTGGGGGTATTCTTTCATGTTTGCAATTGCTTTCGCCTTAAACGCGTCATCTCTTTCGATATTCGACAAAGGCAGTACCTGAAGGTAAAAGTCCCGATGATTTGCGGAAAGGCGAGATAAATTCTGATTGGCCTCATCTGCTTGATCACCTTCCGGACTGTTACCGAGAACGTCATCAAAAGAATACCAATTGCCCCACTCATTCTCAAAAGGTGAAGATCGGTGATATAGTATTTCACCACCCCTTGTGCCGAGATAAAATAATTTACCTGTCACCGAATAGGCATAGATAATAAAAGGTGAAATAAATATTGTTGCCCCTGCGATGACCACAATGGAACGTTGGACAAATTTTTTGTTTTTACTTAGAAATAAAATAGCCAAAATTATCGCGCTAATAATCATTACCTGAAAGAAAATCACTTTGGTAAGCACAAGGGATCCCAGGTAGAAGGAGGGCAATATATAACTTTTCCAGTTCTGCCTATTATTTTGGCATAAATAACAAAAATGGAATATCAGGCCACTTATGAGCATAAATGCCAACGCTTCAGAGTAAAGCAAAATCATCCATCGGATCATCGGTGGATAGAGCCCGATAATCAATGCAAAAATCAGGGCATATCTTTTTGTGGTATAAAGTAGGAGGGTTTTGTAAAAATAGAGAACGCCGATATACACCAGAATACCATTCAGTAATCTTGGAATTAATATATCAATATTCAAGGCGACAAATGGCAGCAACACCAATGGGTAGGCAGGTCCATTGCTTAGGTCTGGATTAAGAGGATCTGTAAAAAAGCCATTTGCCAAATTCTTTGCATAGCTCAGGTATCTGAATTCATCTCCTTCGAGAACTGGATTGAACACGTAAATAATAATAAGATATATGAATAGTAATGGCAAAAAAATTAGATTATTCTTTTTCATGACCCCATCTGATTTGTAACTCATTTGTTTTTTTATTAATACGTGATCCCAAATGAAACAATTCATCAAAATACCTCTTGCTTTGCAGTGAGAGGAAACCAATGCCAATGAACTGTAACGCTACAATTAAAGTGAAACCTCCAACGAAAAAGGAATGGGGTCTGTTTCTGAAAACAGTAGCCACTGCTTCGGAAAACTTATCATTTACAAAGCCTGAAGGGACTATAACTTCTGGTAAAATCGTAAAAGTGTGATAAAATATCCATGCAATTACGTACATGGAGACAATAAGTAAACACATCCCTATAAGCATAAAAAAAACATAAGGTCTGAAAATAAAACTGTTCATGAGACCCAAAAGAATTCCTTTGTAAATCCTCACATTGGAAGTGCGGTTTTTAGCCTCTGTTAATTGATAACCCCAATCGAGATGAGCGGGTATCTCAATGATGCGAGCTCTGAGGATGCTGGCCTTCTGGATAATTTCAGGATTTATGGAGTAGGTACTTGATTTAAGATTGAGGGATTTCAGAAACTCTCCTCTATAAGCCCTGGCCATACTTGTAAATGTGTGAATTTGAATACCAGAGGCTAACCTCATTAGTTTATTTACTATTTTACTTAAGAATAGTCTTGAAAAAGGAACATTTGAATTTTTGCCTCCTTTCATATAGGGGGAAGCTATTACCACCTCTGCTTCTGTTTCAATTAACTTGTCCACCATCTCTTCTATGAGATCAGGTGCATAGCTGAGATCGATATCCAGGACCACGATATACTGTCCCCTGGCATTGGCAAATCCGGTACGTAGCGCTCCTCCCAAATTGCGATTCGTCTTGTGATGAATCACCACGACGTTATTGTGGGATTTTGCAAATATTTCTGCCAAGGCTCCCGTTTCATCCTTGCTACCATCGTTAACTATGACGATCTCCCACTTAAATTTCCATTCGAGCGTGATCATATAGTCCGTTAAAATATGGAGACTCCGGGTCAATAC
>JBGTMS010000058.1:0-62419 GCA_041743425.1 Zeaxanthinibacter sp.
ATAGGCATAGTTCAGCACTCCTAAATCTCCCTCCCCCAGATCAAAGATACCATCTCCGTCAGCATCAGGATTGGGTGTCGGGTTTTCACCAACCGGCATCCTGTCGGTATCTTCCTGGGAGCAGGCATATAATAATCCCGACCCGATAACCGCCAGACCGCTCAGCTTTAGAAACTGCCTGCGGGGTCTGCCCACAATCAATTTTGTCTGAATGACCTTAACTACATTTTTTTTCATAATAATACATTTAATAATAGATAGTTAGAAAATATCAGTACGCCTTGTCGCGGCTTACTGAGGCAATGGCAAAGTGACTAATGGGGATGAAATGCAGTATAATTGATAGGCAGTAGTGAAAATACCAATAAAGGGCAAAAAGATTTACATTCTGGGTGTCAAATTTGAACTCAGTCAATGAAAATAGAACCCCGTTTAAACAATAAAAAAAGTAAGAAAGGTCTTTCTTACATTGCTAATACAAAGTGCCCTTCATTCCTTAAAAGTTGGCAGAAAGTCATCGCTTATTTGCAGTTGGACTCTCCTTATCTGAGCTGATCAAATAAGTATAGACCCACATGATCGTAAAGGAGGGAATTATGTCTAACCCGGGAACAAGTTCTTCCACAAAGGCGAGCACTCCTGCTACTTTCCCGGCAGAGCCCTTGTACATTCTGGTCATAAGCCAGCCCGCCACAGGCGCCCAGATAATATCCGTAAATTCTCCGAATCCGGGGATGAGAAATGAGGCCATTCCCACAGCGTCAAAGGCCAGTCCCGCAAGGAGTAGCATGAATTTGGGCTTGGTGCCGGACATCCAGGTCCTGTTTGTAGATGGCAATTTTTCTTTCATGAAAGGTTGGAACTGATCAGTTTCAGAAATTCGTTGCGTGTCTCCTGTTTTTCAAACTGGCCCCTGAAGCCTGAGGTGGTTGTGACTGAGTTCTGTTTCTGCACCCCCCGCATCATCATGCACATGTGCGCCGCTTCAATTACGACCGCCACTCCTTTTGGTTTTAAGGTATCATTGATACATTCCAGGATATCATGTGTAAGCCTTTCCTGAACCTGCAGCCGCCTGGCAAATACATCGACCACCCTCGGAATTTTACTCAAACCCACAATATGGCCATCCGGAATGTATGCGACATGCGCTTTGCCGAAAAAAGGGAGCATATGATGTTCACATAAGGAATAGAGTTCAATATCCTTTATAATGACCATGTCATCATACGACTCGGTGAACATGGCTTTCTTCAGTATTTTGACCGCGTCCTGCTTGTATCCCTGAGTAAGGAAGAGCATGGCTTTGGCCGCTCTCTCAGGTGTTTTTAGAAGTCCCTCTCTGTGAACATCTTCTCCCAGCTCTTCGATTATTTTCGAAAACCGATCCCTTACTTCATTTGTAATGTGAATATTGTACTCTTCGAGATTCTTATAAGGTGACATATCGGATCAAAATTGAATTAAAAACAATTCGTCTAAAGTATTATAATTATTGGTCACTGCAGGTAATTTAAAACGGATAAACCAATACATGTATTATCAAAATCTATTCCTGAACGCTTATTTCCGGCCACCCCCAACTTTTTTTCCTGATGTCATTGGTATGTTTACATTCATATGTATTTTAGCCCCCGATGATCTCAGCGCGAAATATCCAGAAAAATTACGGAAGTATACAGGTTTTGAAAGGGGTTGGTCTGGAAATTAAAAAAGGAGAGGTAGTGGCGATCGTCGGACCATCCGGTGCCGGAAAAACCACTTTACTGCAAATTGTGGGCACCCTGGACGTCCCCTCGAATAAAAATGGGAGTGAATTAATCATTAAAGACATTAATGTCAATAATTTGAAGGACAAGTCATTGGCGAAATTCAGGAATGAACATATAGGTTTTATCTTCCAATTTCACCAGCTATTGCCGGAATTTACGGCCCTTGAAAATGTATGTATACCCGCCTTTATCAAAAAGACTGCCAGAGATGAGGCTGAACGCCGGGGCTTGGAATTGCTCGCATTCCTGGGACTAAAAGACAGGGCCCATCATAAGCCCGGACAGTTATCCGGGGGAGAACAACAGCGGGTAGCTGTGGCCCGTGCGCTGATCAATAGGCCTTCTGTCATCCTTGCGGATGAGCCTAGCGGTAACCTCGATTCCGAAAGTGCGGACCATTTACACCGGTTGTTTTTTGAATTGCGGGAAACCTTCGGTCAAACCCTCGTAATTGTTACACATAATGAAGACCTGGCTGATATGGCAGATCGTAAACTGACCATGGTGGACGGTGAAATACAGTAATAAGCTTGTGTCCTGAGGTCTGCTTTTGATAATTTTTCTGAACACGGGGTATTGGAAATACCTCCGGCCATTTGCCCAAAGTGAGAACGATGAAAAGACAGGAGCTCAGAGCATTTTTGGATGCCAAGGTTGAACAGTACAATACCCATGCCTTTTTAGAATGTGACCCCATAAGTATCCCTCACAGGTTTCATCTTAGGGAGGATATAGAGATCAGTGGCTTCCTTACGGCCATCATCTCCTGGGGTAATCGCAAAAGTATTATCAGAAGCGCGGCCGTGATGATGGAACTTATGGATCATGCGCCCCATGAATTTCTAATGGGTCATTCAGAGAAGGATCTGAAGGCCCTGCATACATTCGTCCACCGGACTTTTAATGGAGCGGATCTGGCAGGTTTTATCAAGGGACTAAAGCATGTATATCAAAATTATGGCGGACCGGAAGCAATTTTTTTGCAATATGCCACTTCAGTATCCCTGCAGCCGGCAATAACTGCTTTTAAGCACATATTTTTAGAAGCAGATCATGATCCCCGTTCCAGAAAGCACCTTTCAGACCCGGAAAGGGGATCAGCAGCGAAGAGAATAAATATGTATTTAAGATGGATGGTCCGAAAAGACAATAAGGGTGTCGATTTTGGATTGTGGAACCGCATTCCTGCCGGCATACTTTCCTGTCCTTTGGATGTACACTCCGCCTCGGTTGCACGTAAACTGGGGATCTTACAGCGCCGTCAGAATGATGCCAAAGCAGTGGCAGAACTGGATAAAGCGCTGCGGAGATTCAATCAGGAAGACCCTGTCAGATATGATTACGCGCTTTTCGGACTCGGGGTCTTTGAAAAGTTCTAGCTCCGATCGACAATGGTATCTGTGAGCGTATTCATAAAATGGACCAGTGCCTGCTGTTCCTCAGTCGATAAGTCCAGATTGTCAAAAGGAAGGGTTTGGTGCTGCAGATCAAATCCAAGCCCCCCACCACCACCTCTATTATAGAAATCCATCACTTCTTCAAGGCTAATGTACACCCCGTTGTGCATATAGGGAGCCGTAAGGCTGACATTCCGCACAGAAGGCGTCTTAAACATCCCTCGATGAATCTCCTCTTTGTACCTTGAATAGAATCCCTTATCATCGTCAAGCGTCAAATTTTCATTGGTCTCAGGCACCCCAATCACTTCCTTCTCGGTATCGGTATAAAACGGGGGAACCGTGCCATTGGTCAGAGGGATAAAATGGCAGGTGGCACAAAGAGCCTTCCCCATAAAAATATTAAATCCCAATTTTTCCTCAACTGAAAAGGTGTCTGTCTCGCCACGAATATTTCGGTCAAATTTGGAATTAAAACCTTGCAGGGTGGTCAGGTAAGCACTTATTGCTTTGATTACCTCCCTATTGCTAACCGGAATTCCGCCATAGGCATCTTTAAATAGCGCTATGTATGCTGAATCCCTGAGAATCTCACCGGAAAATTCATGGGAATTACCGGCAAACTCGTCTTTATTTGTGAAAACGGCCGTAACCTGATCATTCAGCGTTTCTGAGCGTCCATCCCAAAAAAAGCTTCGTTGGAAGCCTGCATTAATAAGGGTTGGCGTGTTTCTTCCAAGCGGCTGACCTTTGTTGTCACGACTGAATTTTCTACCATCCGCATACGCCTTTTCAGGAATATGGCAAGTAGCACAAGCCATGGAACGATTTTGTGACAAATTCGGATCAAAAAATAACTTTTCACCCAGGTTGATCTGGAACTGCGTAGGATTGCGATTGGTGGCGGGAGTAAAAAATTCAACATTGAAAGTATTTGTCTCAAAAAAAGTAGGCGCATCAAAATTAAAAGGCTTGTCATCAGAGCCTCCCCATAGACCGCTTTCTATTCGAATGGCTACCCAGGAACGCGTAATCGGATTCATATAGTCCCGGATAAAGGTGAATCTATCAAAGGTTTCGAAATCGGTGTTTGCCGAAACAAATTTTAAAGCATCGTTTATCTCCCTTTTAAATTTATTATGTAAATCAGAGTGATCTTTACTCATTATGGGTCCAATGGTCAGACCATACACTTCAAGAAGACTTTTGAGGGATACCATCACTTCATGCAGACCTAGCTGACTTACCGGCGTATCAAAGCCCGAAATACCAAGACTGACTATTCTCAATAATTGTTGATGTACGGCTGTGAAAAAACGTTTGGGGGTAAGTTCCCTTTTCCTTATATTTTGCTCAAGATTTACCAAAAGTCCACGGGTTAGCCTCAGCTCTCGTGCATAACTCCTCCCGGAAACTTGGCCCTCATATATAGATTCCTCAATTTTTTGCAGGCCGATGGGTGCCAGCACCCTTTCCGTATCATCGGTGAAGACAGGTAAGGCAGGTCCGTTCACCATATGACCTACCTCCGGATTGAGATACGAGGCGTACGGTTCTGCATTCTTAAAAGCGATACGTAACTTTATAAAAAATGATTTTGCAGCAGGGTTTTTGCTGTCTACAGTCGATAAAGAATCTATATATGCAATGGCCACTATTATATTATTCAAATAATATTCCTGTGCCTGGGACCATTCAGGAAGCGACGCTTTTTTAATATTGTTTTCTGAAGTCTGATTGCATGATATCCAAAGGCAAGATGCCGTAAGGGTAAGTATATATGTAAGGGAAGCTCTCATGGCATAAATAGAAAGAGAACCTCCACTTTACATGGAGGCTCTGTGTAGGTGTTTATGATGTTTACTATCTTGGAAGGCCTCTTAAAATAACGATCTGCCCGCCCTGGTTATCCTCGACTGCACCTGAGGCAACAGCCGTCGCATTCAACTCGATATTGTCACCATCCAGATTCTTAAAATCTTCATCCTGCCAGTAATGCGGCTGCAAGTTCAGAATAAAGGTGTCTTCCACCCCTATTTTATCAGAAATATCGATAAGCGCTCCGAACTCGCCGCTAAGCTCAGTACTTCCGGTTGGACTCAGATCTGAGCGGATGATAAGCTCCAGAACTACTTCCGGATTATTCCCGTTGAGATCGGTTTGATATATGGCTGCCGGATGGCCACGGTCAAAAGAGTTCGGATCCTCCTGGATATATACATAATTTTCAGTAACGCAAATATTATCCGGACTTTGCAGAGTTGCAAGATTGCCGTCCGCATTATTGGTGTCCGTATTTCCACTCACGATCTGAGTAATCTTTCCGCTAAGAGGACTGTCTGCACCCAATTCCAGTTTATAGACCGTACCCCAATCATTATAGGTCCCGGTCCCAGGGCCCCTTCCGGTAATGGCTACAAAAACATTCCTGGCATTTGAATCCGCACCCTTTTGATAATCAACATCCTCGGTTCTCATAAACGCCGTTGCAAATACTGCCATACAGGCTTCTTCCATTTCTGTCTGAGTCAGATCCTTACCATTCTCAATTTCAACAAATTCGAATCCATAGCTAATCCCAAAGTTGAGGTTCGACTCGTTATAAACTGTTTCAGGTGTTACCGGCATGATATCGTCCTCATCCTCGCAGGCAATCTCGGTGAGTCGCAAGACGTAAATTTTTCCATTCTCAAGATCGGCATCTCCATTTTCTGAATAGTACAAAGTGATTTGTCCCTCGGAATCACTCGAATCGTCATCTCCACCTATAATTACCGTTTTACCGGAATAGGCATCTTTTGGCAAAGGAACGGCATTCTCCCAGGCAAACTCACCAAGAGCATCTATTCCTAAATCTGCAGTGGGGGTGGGAGTTTCAATGTAAGGATCGATTGCTTTGACATCGTAATTAAAACTTTCTGAAGCCGAAAGAAACAAGTCAGATGCTCCGCCGTGCACATCAGCCTCCCACATGGTGCCTGAACACTGCCTTGCAAAATCTGCCACACCGGAATTTAAAAGCCAGTCGCCTTCAACCGGATTCAAATGTTCATCAAACCGTATTCTTGATATGGCATAATTATCCTCGGCATTGACAATGTAAATATAGCCATCCCCATCCGGTAAAAACCCCGCACCATCCTGGGCTCCCACCAAACGGAAGCCATTTTCCAGGACGTCCGTAGAACTGATAAGGGAAAATGCTTCAACATAACCGAACGCCGGCTTTATGGCCACCAGCGGTTCCAATGAGGATTTGTTTTCAAAAAAAGTGCCTTCTAGTATCTCTTCTGCTTCTTCCGGATCATTCTCAGAATCAGGAGCAGGCATGTCATTTCGGGAGATTATTTGATCTTCGGTGTTACAGCCATTCATTTGTAGGCCTAAGAAGACTATACATAGTGGCACAAATAGGACGTTTTTTAACATTTTCATGATGAAACCGGATTTAGTGTTCCATGCAAATGTATTACCCGCAAATGCCACCTTGGTTAACTCAGTTTGGTATTTACTTTACTAAAATTTTAATGAATTGTTAAGAGAAGGAGTCAATGTAAATATAAACCCCGCTCCGGGTTAATTATAAATAAAATCCCAATCGCACGCTGAGCTGGAGGTGAGATGTGAATACATATAGTTCTGATAAAGGTAACCGGTCAGAGTCCCATGTTGCCAAGGTCCAGAGTTATCTTTGTATTTCCTTCGGCAATGGAGCGATAAATTGCTTCCACAATGATCATATCCCGCTTGCCCATTTCGCCTGGAGCCACATTGGGTGAACCCTCTAGGATGTGGCGGGCAAAATCGTCCATCTGAAGTTTTTGCTGACTTTCATTTGGAAAATCCATTACCCCTGCCGAGGTTACTCCGTGAAGTGGGCCGTAATTATTGGCGGGTTCCAGTTCAAACCATCCTTCCTCGCAGGAAGCGTACAAACGGTTGGCATTGGCATTGTGAGAAGTCATCATATGACCTACGGTCCCAGCTCCCAACTCAAACTGGGCGGTAATCGTTTCATCCGTATCTTTAAAGTAGGCCGGGCGGGTGCTATATTCCTGGGCGGTAACAGAGACCGGATTTCTGCCACTGCCGTAAATGACGCTTTGGATAGAATATACACCCATATTCATTAAAGCCCCGCCTCCAGATAATGTTTTATCCAACCGCCACTGGTCCGGATCTCCTCCTGACATATAGGCGGCATCAGCAGAAACAAAGGTTACTTTGCCGAAGGTCTTCTCGCTCACATATTTTTTCACCTCCCTGGTATGAGGTTCGGACTGCAGACGGTATCCTACACTGAGTTTGACTCCGGCTTCACTGCACGCCTTAATGATGGCGTCACATTCTGAAACACTGATCGCCATGGGTTTTTCACAAATCACATGCTTCCCGGCTTTGGCTGCCCTGATACTAAAGTCGGCATGCATGCTGTTTGGTAGAACAACGTACACAATATCAATCGCGGGATTGGCCTGAATTTCGTCGAAATTTTCGTAGGTATAACTGTTTTCCTTACTGATGCCATACTGACTTTGCCATTGTGCTGCTTTGGACGGAGTGCCGGTAACGATGCCGGCCAGATGACAATGGGAGGTCTCCTGCAGTGCCGGAGCCAGCTGATAAGTACTGTAACTGCCCAATCCGACCAGGGCAATCCCCAGTGAACCCTCCTTTCTTTTATCCAGCCCCATAGCACATGCAAGTGGCATCCCGTGCAACAAACAGACACCACCTATCCCGCTCGTCAACTTCCTGTTAAAATTTCTTCTTGTGATTTTCTTCATATCATATAATATTATTTCCTGCAACCTTCGGCTGCTCTAAAGGTAAAAAACAATCTGCTGGAACCCACCTCGGGAAATGTCTCTCTCCCATCCTGCAACATTCATCTAAAATACCTATTTTTAAAACCGACTAATTCAAATAAATGTATGACACATAAATCCTCCTTTTTAATCCTGCTTTTTTCAATTTCAATTTGCACTGCGCAAAAACGTGAGCGTACGCTGCCAATTGACACTGTAATAACTACCCAGCACAGTGTTGCCGTCAATGGAACCACTTTCTCTTATACGGCAAAGATCGGAACACAACCGGTTTGGGATGAAAATGGGAAACCTACCGCTTCTCTCCATTATACATATTACACAAGAGACGATGTAAAAGACAGGGCATCGAGGCCTTTGCTGATTTCCTTTAACGGCGGGCCCGGTTCGGGTTCGGTATGGATGCACCTGGCCTATACCGGTCCGAGAATTCTCAATATTGATGATGAAGGGTATCCAGTCCAGCCCTACGGTTCGCGGCCGAATCCGTATTCGGTTCTTGACGTAACAGATATCGTATATGTTAATCCTGCAAATACCGGATATTCCAGGACCATTCCCGAATCCGGAGATAAGGTGGATAGAACCAAATTCTTCGGTATTAATGCAGATACTAAATATCTCGCAGAATGGCTGAATACGTTTGTAACACGAAATAACCGCTGGAGGTCACCCAAATATATTGTCGGCGAGAGTTATGGAGGAACCCGGGTCATGGGACTGTCCCTGGCGCTGCAAAATCAGCAATGGATGTATCTTAACGGGGTTATCATGGTTTCTCCGGCTGATTACAAAGTAATCCAGGAAAGCGGTCCGGTTAGCAGCGCCCTGAACCTCCCATATTACACCGCCGCAGCCTGGCATCACAAAGCACTGCCTCAGGCTCTACAACAAAAGGACCTTTTGGAAATCCTTCCTGAATCAGAGGAATACACAATAAATACGCTGATCCCGGCCATCGCAAAAGGGGGTTTTATCAGCGCGGAAGAAAAAAACACAGTGGCAGAAAAAATTGCCTATTACTCGGGGCTCACGAAGCAGGATATCATTGACCACAATCTGGATGTGCCCACGGAATTTTTCTGGAAGGCCCTGCTGCGGGAAAAAGGAGGTTATAATATAGGACGTCTGGATTCAAGATACCTCGGAATTGACAGACAATTATCTGGCGGTGAACCGGATTACAGCGCAGAGCTAACATCCTGGCTGCACAGTTTTACCCCTGCGATAAATCACTATTTACAGGAGGAACTCAATTTTAAGACTGATGTTAAATACAATATGTTTGGTGATGTACACCCGTGGAATAATGAGGAAGACAATACCCGGGACAATCTCAGACAGGCAATGGCACAGAATCCGTATCTGAATGTCCTTATTCAGTCCGGATATTATGATGGGGCAACCACTTATTTTAACGCCAAATTTACCATGTGGCAGATTGACCCTAGCGGACGGTTAAAGGACCGCCTTTCCTTTAAAGGATATCGAAGCGGCCATATGATGTATCTCAGACGCGAAGATCTGCAACAAGCCAATAATGATATCCGTGATTTCATTATTCGAACTCAGGCAAATGGAAAAAGTGCCAAATATTGAAAAGCAGTTCACGAAGAAGATTTATAAAAAAAACCAGCCTTGCGGCGGCAGCGTTGCCCCTGATATCTCCCCTTACCTTTATTCCCGGGACAACCGCCTCCGACAAGTTACGCGTGCACATTTTTTCGAAACACCTTCAATTCCTGGACTATCAGGCGGTGGCTGAACAGGCGTCTATCATAGGCTTTGATGGAATTGATCTTACTGTCCGTCCGGGTGGGCATGTGCTGCCCGGGGCGGTGCATGAGCAATTGCCCATGGCTTTAGAGGCCATAAAACGCGGTGGGTCCTCGTGTAATATCATCACTACAACTGTTAGGGATGCGGGTAGTCAAAAGGATTTGAAGTTACTTACGACGGCCTCTGAACACGGAATAGTCTTTTATCGCACAGACTGGTTTCACTATGAGGATGGGATTACCATGCAGGACTCCCTGAAAAAGCACCGTGTGATCATTCAGGAGTTGGCATTATTAAATAAGAGCCTAGGACTAGTTGGCTGTTACGAAAATCACGCAGGACTGTTAATAGGAGCATCTCCCTGGGAAGTCCTCTCTCTGATGGAGGGGGCTGAACAGGGCCATTTCGGGGTCCAATATGATATAAGACATGCCTATGTGGAAGGAGGACTTTCCTGGGAAAATGGGCTGCGTCTATTAAAGGACCATATTAAGAATATTACTTTGAAGGATTTTAAATGGGAAAAAATGAATGGCCAATGGCAACCAGTCAACACCCCCATTGGGGAAGGGCAGGTCGACTTTAAAAAATACTTTGGGTTACTTAAGAAGTATGGAATAATGGTTCCCGCCATACTGCATATGGAGTACGGCCTCGGGGGCGCCGAAAATGGGAACAACAGACTTAGCATTTCTCCCAAAGTGGTATATGATGCCATGACGAGGGATCTGAATGCAATTCACACACTATGGGCCGAGGCATAAGTCACTACTGCTTTCTGATTCAGATTCTGATCCTTTGTGCCTTCTGGGCCTGTGAAACCAAAGAAACCGGTATTAATCCGGAGCGATATATTGCCCATCTCAATATGGATTCCTATGTAATCGTCGCTACAGAAATCGCTGCAAATCTTAAGGTTCCCTGGGATATTGAAGCCGGTCCGGAAAACTGGATCTGGTACACGGAACAGCAAGGTACCATCAGCAGGGTACATGAATACTCAGGGGAAGTACAGGAGCTCACGAGGATCGAAGATGTATATTACAGGAAATCGACAGGCTTACTGAGCCTGGCACTCCATCCTGATTTTGAACATTATCCTTATGTTTATGCGCATTATACCTATGCCAGCAGGGATTCTTCCATGCTTGACCAGATCGGATCCCGAATCATTCGGTTACATTTCAAAAATAACAAGCTCGGCGATAAAACAGTGATTCTTGACAGCATTCCCGGCAACACATTTCACAATGGGTCACGGATGTTGATCACAGTGGATGGCAAGTTATATCTGGGGTGCGGGGATGCAGGAGGAACAACACGCACACAGGACAAGACCTTCCTGCATGGAAAAATAATACGCATCAATACGGATGGCTCAATTCCGGCCGATAACCCATTTCCCGGAAGTGCGGTTTGGAGCACGGGTCATCGGAATGTGCAGGGCATCACTCTGGGAAAAAAATTCCTCTACGCCTCGGAACACGGACCCAATAACGACGATGAACTCAATGTTATTGAGCAAGGAGCAAATTATGGCTGGCCAGATGTTCAAGGCTATTGTGACCTTAAGTCTGAAAAGACCTACTGTGCAGATTCCCTGATACAGGAGCCGATTAAAGTGTGGACCCCTACCATTGCCGCCTCCGATGTGCTCTATTATGATCACCCGTCTATACCGCAATGGAAAAACCATCTGCTCCTAAGTTCCCTGAAGGGACAATCGCTGCGACTACTTCAACTGAACAGTGCCGGTACGGCGATTCTGATAGAACAAATCCTGTTTCAAAAAGTATTTGGCCGGATAAGAGCTGTAGCCGGCGGGAAAGACGGTTCGGTCTTTATTTCGACAAGCAATCTTGACTGGCATCCGGGACACCAGCCGTGGATGTATGACTCCCTTCCTTTGCTGCGCGGCGACCGGATAATTAAACTGGAAATGGCGAGCGACGATGTGCTGGAAAGTCTGGCCACACTCGCTGCTCCCCGTGAGATCAAAGGATCTGACAGGCCTTTTGACCTTCCCACAGAAAATTTTGCATTCAAGGTAACAAGAGAGGAGTTACTGGCAGGAGGCCAATTGTATCAAACCCATTGTGCATCCTGCCACAGGACGGACGGAAAAGGAAGTATAGGATTTATTCCCCCCCTGGTAAACAGCGAATGGGTATCCGGTAATACGGCACGCCTTATCGATATTACGCTTGGCGGAATTAATACTGAGATTGTGGTGGACGGACACACCTACCAGGATGAAATGCCGGCCTATGGCCATTTGCAGGACCAGGAAATTGCCGATATCCTGAATTACATTAGGGTTACCTATGCACAAAGTGAAGGCTCTATTATCGCTGCAGATGTCATGCATCAAAGAAAAGGTTTACCATAAATCTTTTTTATTTATTTCATTTCAAAGTTGATATATTTGGGAGCAGACCTCCTTAATTGTCATTACTGCCGGCACTATGAAAACTACTACTACTCTCTTTGGAATTCTGACAAGTCTTTTTATTCACACTACCTCCCAGGCTCAGGACTGGGCTGACCTGAGTCATTTTCAGCAGGAAAATAAAGCGCTCGAAATGCCGGCCGAAAAGGAGAACCGGGTCGTTTTTATGGGCAATTCGATCACCATCGGATGGTCCGGCGGACAACCCGAATTTTTTAAGGGAAAACCTTATATTAACAGAGGCATCAGCGGGCAAACTACCCCACAGATGTTACTCCGCTTCAGGCAGGATGTCATCGCACTCCAGCCCAAAGTGGTGGTTATCCTGGCGGGCACCAATGACATTGCCGGAAATACGGGACCCATAAGCCTGGAACAGATAATGGACAACCTGAAATCTATGACAGAACTGGCAAAATCCAACAATATCGCGGTAGTTCTGTCTTCCCTGCTTCCGGCAGAAGATTATGCCTGGCGCCCCGGATTAAAGCCTAATGAGAAAATTCCTGCCCTTAATAAGATGATACGATCCTATGCCACTGAGGCCGGAGTTGTTTATCTTGACTATTTCAGTGCTCTTGTCAATGAACGCAATGGGATGGATAAGCAGCTGGCAGAAGATGGGGTACACCCGACTAAAAAAGGATATGAATTAATGGCACCTCTGGCAGAAGAGGCTATTGCCAAGGCATTATCCGCACATTGATCAGGATCTATTCGGCCAATAAAGTACATGGGGCTGCCAAATTCTCATTGTTTTCCCGCATCAGCTGAATTTGAGATCATAACGCTTCATATTACCCGATTATAAATAGGTAATGAATCAGCCCCTGGTAAGTATTTTAATGCCCTTCAAAAACACTGTGAACTTTGCGGCTGCTTGTTTGCAATCCATTGTTGTACAGGAATATGAAAATTGGGAATTACTTGCCGTTAATGACAGTGCAACGGACGGCACAGAATTCGTATTTCAGGAGTATGCAGCAAGGGATGCACGAATCCGGGTAATTCCCAATGCCGGGTCGGGTATTATCCCGGCACTTAGAACGGCATATGCAAAGGTGAGGGGTGAAATGGTAACCAGAATGGATTCGGATGATTTGATGACCAGGGACAAAATAGGAATTCTTGTTTCCGGCCTGCTGCATCATGGCAGAGGGCATGTATCCCTCGGTCTGGTACACTATTTTTCTGAACTGGGGATAAGTGACGGATATGCACGGTATGAAAAATGGCTGAACGGGCTCACCGTTTCGGGCGTAAACTATTCCGAAATTTATAAGGAGTGCGTGATCCCTTCCCCCTGCTGGATGGTTTACCGGGACGATCTGCAGGCCTGCGGCCATTTTCAGCCGAAACGTTATCCTGAAGATTATGATCTGGCTTTCCGGTTTTATGAGTATGGATTTTCCTGTATTCCCAGCAGTAAGGTAATTCATTTGTGGCGCGATTATCAGGAAAGAACCTCACGAACCAGTGTTCATTACGCCCAGAATTACTTTCTTGGAATTAAGTTGCACTATTTCTTAAAACTTGATCATAAAAAGCTGAGACCTTTGGCCGTTTGGGGTGCTGGAAATAAAGGGAAAAACATTGCAAAAACCCTGATGAACCTTGGAATTACTTTCTATTGGCTATGTGATAATCCAAAAAAAACAGGCAGACAAATTTATGGACAGGAAATGTTAGACTATACCCACCTTGAAAGACTAGAACACCCACAAAGCATTGTCACTGTCGCAAATGAAACTTCCCAGAAGCACATCCGCACTTACCTGACTGGGTTAAGTCAAATTGAAATGAAGGATTATTATTTCTTTTGTTAAACGCCTTTGACCATTTCTGATCGAAACAGCGGACCTCCGGGAAAGGCAGGACGAATGCTAATTTTGTACTAACATTCAGACAGTATCACCGAAATACTTTTATATTTAGCAAATCGTATACAGGAATGCAATTTAAACATCCGGAACTCCTTTGGGCCCTATTGTTTCTCCTGATTCCGTTAATCATTCACCTTTTTCAACTTCGCAGATTTAAAAAGACCCCATTCACTAATGTGCAACTGCTGCAAAGAGTAGTAGCAGAATCCAGGCGCAGCAGTACCATTAAAAAATGGCTCTTACTAGGTACTCGAATGCTACTGATCGCAGCTTTGGTAGTGGCTTTTGCCCAGCCATTTTCGGCCAGGAAAGATGCATTAACTGAGAGGGAAACTGTGGTTTATATTGATAACAGTTTTAGCATGCAGGCCAGAAAGGACAATGCCAATCTTCTGGAGACCGCCGTACAGGATCTGATTAAGTACCTTCCGGAAACATCTGAAATTGGGATTTTCACCAATGACCTGGTAATAGATGGCGTCACTCTGAAAGACATTCAGAATGATCTGCTGAACACACCTTTTGTCCACAAGCAATTATCATTGGAAGATATTATCCTAAAAGGAAGGACCTTGTTTTCAGATGATACGCTTCATCTGAAAGATTTAATAATAATTTCAGATTTTCAAAGGAGAATGGCTTTAACCAGGCCGGATAGTGTTTCTGATATGCGACTGCATCTTGTGCAATTACGCCCTGAAACTCAAAATAATGTAACAATAGACACTGTATACATAGGCAAAACGACCCCTGATAATCTGGAGATTATAGCCGAACTCTCTTCCGGTGAGAATGTGGAAAGTATTCCTGTCTCTCTATTTGATGGAAATGAACTTATTGCCAAAACAGCAGCTGTTTTTACAGATGGTTCAAAAGCCATTGCTAATTTTACCTTGCCACAGGACGCAATAATCAAAGGGAAAATCGAAATTTCAGATCCTGCTTTAGCTTATGATAATGTGCTTTATTTTAATCTGGAATCCAGAGGAAAGATAAATATAATGGCCATTGGTGAAGGGGATAGCCAATTTCTGCAAAGAATATATCGAGACAGCGCGTTTAATTACAGGCAAATGACACTCCGGGAACTGAATTATTCAGAGATCGAATCCCAAAACATGATTATCATCAATGAAATTGCGGACATGCCCAACGCCCTTCAAAATGCCCTGAATGCCTTTACGGCCAATGGGGGAAGTTTGGTGTTAATTCCAGCATCAAGCTCAGCGAATGCTTCTTACGAAGCGATGACTTCCACCTCAGGAATCAAATTTCAGGATGTGGTCCCTGGCGAATATAATATTACGGGGATTTCTTTTGATCATCCGCTCTTCCAGAATGTATTTGAAAAAAAAGTAACCAATTTTCAATTTCCCAAAGTTAAGAAATACCGCAGGGTTCGGTCCGCCATGCCAAGTGTTCTCACTTTTCAGAATAATGATCCTTTTTTAATCGGAAAGGAGCACTTTTATCTTTTTAGCGCGTCTCTGGACAGTGCCAATTCAAATTTTAAGAGATCCCCGCTTATTGTGCCCACTTTTTACTCCATTGCCACCCAGAGTCTGAAACTTCCCCAGCTTTATCATACAATCGGTCAACAAGAGGAAATTGACATTCCGGTAGTTCTTGGCGGCGATCATATTCTAAAAGTAGGTCTGAAGGAATATGAATTTATTCCGAGGCAACGCTATCTCGCAAATAAAACAACCCTTACATTTGAAGACCATCCGACAGTTGATGGCATTTTCAGTGTCTCAGAAGAGCAGCAACCGATACAACAAATCAGTTTTAACTATCCGAGGGCAGAAAGCGAGCTGATTTACATCAATACAGAACAGCTGCAGGCCGATTCCAAAAATGGTGCCCTACGGGATATGTTCGACGGTATTGAAAAAGACAGTACCATATCGGAGCTTTGGAAATGGTTTGTTATTTTAGCGCTGTTCTTCCTCCTGACAGAAATAGTGATACAACGGCTGGTGAAATAACGGATAACGGTAACGGTAACGGAATGAGTTACTTAAGGAATACTTGTGAAGCTGTAGATACAGTCATGTGATGAAAATACTTCTTAAATCTGCCATCATTGTCGATCCTGGAAATACCAGGCATCATCTGAAGAAGCGCGATATTCTTATAAGCAACGGAATACTGGAAAGAATTGCCGCAAAAATTCCCGAGGAAAAAAAGTTAGAAGTTGTCTCTCTGGACAACCTTCACGTCTCCGCGGGCTGGATTGATACCTCGGTTTGTTTCGGAGAACCGGGTTACGAAGAACGTGAAACGATTGCTCACGGACTTTTAGTGGCGGCGAAAGGCGGATTTACAGATATTGTACTTAACACGAATACACTCCCGGTTCCCGATAGCAGCGGCGATATTATTTTTTTGAAAAATGCCGCATCTGATTCCGGAGCACGCCTGCATCCATTAGGTGCACTTACCGTTAGAGGAGAGGGAAATCAGCTGGCGGAACTTTTTGATATGTCGGGTTCCGGAGCGGTGGGGTTTTATGACTACAAGCAACCAATAGCCAATGCACATCTTTTTAAGATCGCGTTGCAATATGCGAGGACCTTTAACGGCCTTGTCCACTCATTCCCAATGGACACTGATCTTGCGGGAAGGGGAATGATAAATGAAAGTGAAGTTTCGACCAGTCTTGGTCTGAAAGGGATTCCGGCATTGGCAGAGACAACAAGGATTGCCCGGGATCTTGCCATTCTTGAGTATACAGGCGGAAGACTTCACATTCCAACCATCTCTGCGGCAGGAGCAGTCCAACTAATTTCAGAAGCCAGGAAGCAGGGCCTGGATGTCAGCTGTAGCGTGGCCATTCATAACCTTTGGTTTAGTGATGAGCAATTAAAGGAGTTTGAAAGTAACTTCAAGGTGCTTCCTCCCCTTCGGTCCAAAAAAGATCAGAAAGCGCTTATTAAGGGTATCAAAGACGGGGTTATCGACTTTGTAACCTCAGATCACACGCCCATGGCGGTAGAAGATAAACGTGTTGAATTTGATAACGCCGCCTTTGGTTCCATAGGTTTGGAAAGTATATTCGGAATTTTGAACAGAATTTTTGATATGACAACTGCAGTCGGCTTACTTACCAAAGGGCGATCCAGATATGGGATTCCGGACCATGGGATCATTGAAGGCCAACCGGCAGATCTCACCTTATTTGACCCTGATTTGGAGTATACCCTATTGGATAGAGATCTGCTTTCTACCTCCGGCAACAGTATGTTTCTTGGCGAGCGCCTTAAAGGCAGGGCGTATGGGATTTTTACTAACAACCGTCTTGTCATTGACAACCAATCCTCCAACTGAAGGCAAAATCTGTCTATTGTGGTTTCCTGCGGTAGTTTGGCAGGCTAAGACCCGCATTTTTCAAGCGTGGCAGCTGGTATTAATTTGTTACCTTGGGCGATAATCTGATTGCATGGATACCGTAAAACAAGGAAAAACAACGGCCATAGTCGCTTATCTGACCATGGTTGGAGCACTTATTGCCATTACCATGAACATGGAGCATAAAAATGAATTTGCCCGTTTTCATATAAGGCAGGCCTTTGGTCTGCATCTCTGTTTTTTCGGCTGCGCCATTTTTTTAAGTGTATGGTTTAACGTCTATGCCTGGTACGGACTATATATAGGTTATCTTATCCTTTGGTTTTATGGCTTTATGGGTGCCCTTAACAGCAGGAAGCAGTCAGTACCGGTGCTGGGGCCGTATTTTCAGAACTGGTTTACATTTATATCATAAAATGACCAGAATCTCCCTACCTCTTGAATATCAGCTTCGGCCATCAATCCTTGTTGAAGGCCGGGTACCCTCTTTGTTTCTATTCCATGGTTATGGCAGCAATGAAGATGATCTCTTTTCTTTTGCATCTGATCTTCCAAAGGACCTTTGCATTATCTCAGCCAGAGCCCCATTTGCGATGGAGCATTTCGGGCATGCATGGTACGCAATTAACTTTGACGCGTCCTACGGTAAATGGAGCAATGTGGAACAGGCCATACAGTCCAGGGACAGCATCCTAAGTTTTATTGAGGCCGCCTGCATTGGGTATGACCTTGACAGAGATAATGTAAGTTTGCTGGGGTTCAGCCAGGGGACCGTATTGTCTTATGCCGTGGCCTTGTCCTATCCGGAGAAAGTGAAGAATCTTATAGCACTCAGCGGATATATCGATGAAAAGTTGCTGACAGCGGATTATGGTCAAAAAGACCATTCAAAATTACAGGTGTATGCTTCCCATGGCCAGGTAGATATGGTCATCCCGCCGGCATGGGCACAATTGGCGCCCGGGTTGATGAAGAAACTGGGAATTGACTTTATATATGAAGAATTTCCGGTAGGTCATGGTGTATCTCCAAAAAATTTTGATTCATTCAGAAAATGGCTGGAAGTACGAATTTAATCACTTCTGGTATACAGCAGGTGGTCTACCATTGTAAAATCTACCGCCAAATCGTCCTTTAGTTCGTATTTAACGAGAAGCTCTCCCCAGTATTTTCCATCAGAAAAATCAGCAATAATCCACTTGTGATTCAAAATCTTGATTTTGTTGATTTTAAAATCGCTTTCCATCCCTTCGTATGGAATCAGCGGGTTATCACCCTTCTTTTCATTGGTTTCCAATAATTTATCTGCAATATATCTGGAAGGTTCGGCAATATTAAGGTGCTGGTAATAGGCCAGGGCATCGTCATTTTGCTCCAGTGAAAAATACTCCATGTCCAACACTTTGAGCCGGGAGTTTTTTAAAGAATCCTTTAGAGAATTCGCATCTGATTCGAGCTGTTCGACCAGGTCGTTCCTGCTCTTAATCCTATTATCACTACTGACGTAGAGATATAGCGCGATAAGGGCTGAAAAGACAAAAAGGTAAAGGAACAACTTGCTTTTCATGTTTTGCATTTAAATGTCCAGGACAAGATTATCATATGCCAAATGTACACCTTTTGGTAATGTCTCCTGTACTTCTTCATGAAAGCCCATATGATGGCTGATATGGGTAAAATAGGTACACCCGGGATTCACCTTGCTCACTAATTCAAGGGCTTCTTCCAAATTAAAATGAGAGTGATGAGGTTCTTTACGCAATGCGTTGACTGATAACACCTTGACTCCTTTTAGTTTATCCGTTTCTTTATCAGTTATTGTTTTTACATCTGTGAGATAGGCAAAATCTCCCACCCGGAATCCGAAGACTTGCAGCCTGTTGTGAAAGGCCTCTACCGGAATCACTTTTTGACCACTTATATCGAATGTCTGATTATTCTTAATGAGGTGGATTTGAACACCAGGAGCACCCGGATATCTCTCCCCTTCGTCAAAAATATAGTCAAACCTTTTTTTTAGAGAAGCCACAACCCGTTGGTGGGCATAAATGGGAATATCGCCCTGGCGGAAAAAAAAAGGACGGATATCATCAATTCCTGCTGTGTGGTCTGCGTGCTCATGGGTGAAGAGAATGCCATCCAGACGATCAACGCCCTGTGTCAGCATCTGCTGGCGAAAATCCGGGCCGCAATCTATGACATAGTTGCATTGGTCCCATGAAAGAAGCACTGAAACACGCAACCTTTTGTCTTTGGGATCGGAACTCCGGCAAACCGGGTGTGAACTGCCTATTACAGGAATACCCTGAGACGTACCGGTGCCCAAAAAAGTGATTTTCAACCCCTCATCTATTTATTTCAAATTTATAACTTATTTATTTATTAGATTGACCAATCTTACTAACTTTGTTTACGATAAATCGTTTGGAATGGCCTCAGTTTTAAGCAAGGAATTCGCATTTGAAAATATTCCATCCCTCAAGTCTAAGACGCTTAGAATTAATTTAAACCCTGATATTTACGGGACTTTTGCAGAAATAGGCGCTGGTCAGGAAACAGCCAGACACTTCTTCCGTTCCGGTGGTGCCTCCGGAACCATTGCGAAAGCCATGAGTGCCTACGATAAAGCTTTTAGTGATGCCATTTATGGGATTGAAGAGGATGGCCGCTATGTAACCCAGGCGCGCCTGAAAACCATGCTCTCTTATGAAATGGGCCTGATGAAGGAGCGGATCAGCAGAGATGAGCATCCGGATCGTTTGTTTTTCACTTATGCCAACACGGTGGCTACCATCGATTTTTCTAAACGATATAAAGGTCATGGGTGGCTGGGAATCCGCTTTCAGCTTGATCCTACGCAGCAGGAACTGGATGAGATCATCCTTCATGTGCGTTTTAAGCAGAATGAAGCCAGGCTACAACAGGAGACTCTTGGTACTGTCGGTGTAAATCTGATTTATGGCGCCTTTTACAAGTATAATAAACCCCGCAAACTTCTCAAATACCTTTACGACCATATTGATCACGACACCCTGGAAATTGATATGATTAATTTCTCCGGTCCTAATTTTAAAGGGGTCGATAACAGACTGATGAGCCTGCAACTTATCAGAAATGATATGACTGATGCTGTCATGTTCGGTTCTGACGGCAATAACCTGCTTCCTGCGGCCGAATTGTACAAAAAAAATATCCTTGCCATCCGTGGGAGTTTCAGGCCTGTTACAAAGGTGAATATGGATATGTTCAAAAAATCCTATGAAATTTTTACGCGTGAACCAACTGTTGAGGAAGGCAATGCACTGGTGATATTTGAAATCACGCTCTCCAACCTGAAGGCCTCCGGGGAAATTGATGAACGTGATTTCATGGACAGGGCGGAACTGTTATGCTCACTTGGGCACAATGTAATGATCTCCAAATTCCAGGAATATTATAAGCTGGTTGAATACTTCAGCAATTATACCAAGGAAAAAATAGGGTTGACCATGGGGGTAAATAACCTGGTCGATATATTTGATGAAAAATATTACAGGCATTTAAGTGGTGGTATTCTTGAAGCCTTTGGAAAGTTGTTCTTCAAGGACCTGAAAGTGTACTTGTACACCATGAAGAATATGGAAACCGGGCAAATCATGACCAGCAACAATCTCAAAGTCCATCCCAGGATGAAGGAATTGTATAAATTCTTCAAATACAATGGGAAAGTTATGGATATCATTGATTATGATCCGGATATTATGGATATTTTCTCCAGAGACGTGCTGAAAAAACTCACCAATGGCGAAGCTGGCTGGGAAGAAATGTTACCGGAAGGCATTGCCGATATCATCAAAAAGAACAAGCTGTTTACCCAGCACCTTGTCACTCAGGACGAAGACCTGGAATAGACCGTTTTCCTTTGCACAAAACACCTTAAAGATCCGGGACGAATTCCTCAGCAATTCCTGTTTTTCCTCCCTGAGAAAGCTTAATTCACTTTATTCAGGGCGTGAAGTGGCCCATACCCTGGTCTTAGCACTTTACTTTCAAGGCCGTCCGGGATTTCTGTAAGGCTGTGTATGATCTCTAATTGCCAAATAACGGGCATGCGTATTGCAGCAAAGAAGCAGGCTACCGGCCAGCCGTCTCTTTTTATTTACTTTAGCTTTTAAAGAATATATGATAGTAGGAACATGACCAAAGCAGAAAAGGTGAATTTTACCGTAAACACCCTGAAGGAATTGTATCCTGTAGTACCAACGCCCTTACGGCATCAGGATTCCTACACCTTGTTGATCGCTGTACTGATGTCTGCCCAAAGCACCGATGTCCGGGTCAATCAAATTACCCCAATTTTATTTTCACGTGCCAGTAACCCCTATGACATGGTGAAACTTTCTATTGAGGAGATCCGGTCAATCATAAGACCGGTAGGGCTTGCTCCTGTGAAGGCCAGAGGCATACACGGGCTGTCAGAAATTTTGATCGAGAAATACAACGGAGAGGTGCCATCAGATATAGCGCTGCTTGAGGAACTTCCTTCGGTAGGGCACAAGACTGCCAGTGTAGTTGTATCTCAGGCCTTTGGTATCCCTGCTTTTCCTGTGGATACACATATCCACCGGCTGATGTACCGATGGGGGTTCAGCAACGGTAAAAATGTGGTTCAAACAGAAAAAGATGCCAAAAGATTATTTCCGAAGGCGATTTGGAATGAACTTCATCTCAGGATCATTTGGTATGGCAGACAATATTCCCCGGCCCGGGGTTGGTCACCGGACCGGGATATCATTACGAGAAAGATTGGCAGGAAATCTGTTTTGAAGGCTTATCACCGGAAATGAAAAGCAGGGTATCAGGAATGTGAAAACCTTTCCTGAATCTTTTTAAAAGAAAAAAGGTCCTTTAAAGGACCTTTTTGGTTAATTCAAATTTGCTTCGAATTGAAAGTTCTTATACCCTACGATCCGCAGGGATCTTGAATAATTCAATAAAAACTGAATTTTTTCAGGCCTGACCTTAGTCGGCCTGCAGGCATTTTTTTCTTCAGAGTAAATTTTTTCCATATGTAATCAATATAGTTATGTTAAGATAACGCAACTAAAATGGAAATATTGCAAAAGAAGAAAAAAGTGGGATTAATTTGTCAGTACAATATTATGCTTGTCAATTATTTTTCGCAGATTGATCAGTGCATATCTCATTCTACCGAGGGCTGTATTGATGCTCACCCCTGTATTTTCGGAGATTTCCTTGAAGCTCATGTCCTTATAAATTCGCATTACAAGCACTTCTTTCTGGTCTTCGGGAAGTTCCTCTATCAATAGGCCCAGGTCACTGTCAATCTGATCTTTGATAAGTTGTTTCTCAATATTCAGTTTATCGTCTCCGATAACAGAAAAAATATTAAAATCGTCACTGCCTTCAAACTTAGGCATCCTCTTATTCTTCCTGAAATGGTCGATGATAAGGTTGTGTGCAATTCGCATTACCCAGGGCAGAAATTTCCCCTCCTCACTATAGGAGCCTTTTTTTAGTGTGTTGATGACCTTAATAAAGGTATCCTGGAAAATATCTTCTGTGATGTCCCTGTCCAGTACTTTAGAGTAGATAAAACTTGTAATTCGCTGGTTGTGTCGGTTGATCAGGATCTCCAGGGCTCTTTCATCCCCGCTTAGATAGTCTCTTACTAAAAGGGAATCATCAATTTGAACGTTCATAAGCGTAGTATATTTGGTTAAGATTAAGGGCTTTCAAACCTAATCGACTTCAGGTTGGAAAGGATTCTAATGGTTTATAATTTCTGTAATCAATATGGTTCCGTACTGAATGTGCTATTAATTACAGGCTAAAAGTATATAATCAGAAGGCCCTGGGAAAAAGTATGTTGTCAAACGACGAAATGTTGATGTAAAACATCGGATTTCTATTTTTTGCATACTTTTTTCTGAATAATGGAGTTGGTCAAGCCCGGAGTTATTATAATACAAATGGAAGGGAGGTTGTATGATCAGGCATAAAAAATCCCCCCGATTGCACAAATCGGGGGGATATAAGATATTAGAATGTGCCTTTTAATTCAGATTTGTTTCGAAATTGATACCTCCAAAGTGTACGACTCGTAGGGATCGGGAATACTGAAGCAAATATTGAATGGTAAAAGCGCCGGTCGTTTCCAGTTGACTGGCCTCAAAACGCTGCTGGTAATTTCTTTCCATCGTATTAGTTCATTTGATAAGGATAACGAACTGTTTATGGATATAGCTTTAAAACCGGACCTAAGACCGATTAACTCGTTAAAACAATATTATTCTTGTCAATGATCTTTCTAAGATTAATAAGGGCATAACGCATACGGCCCAAAGCGGTATTGATGCTCACCCCGGTATTTTCAGAAATTTCCTTAAAACTCATGTCCTGATAAATACGCATGATGAGAACTTCTTTCTGATCAGATGGCAATTCCTCAATAAGCATGGTGAGATCACTATCAATCTGATTTTTAATCAATTGTTTTTCTGCGTTTAGCTTGTCATCCGTGATCAAAGAGAAAATATTGAATTCATCTCCTCCTTCAAACTTTGGCATACGACTGCTTTTACGAAAATGATCGATGATCAGGTTATGAGAGATTCTCATAACCCAGGGCAGGAATTTACCCTCCTCACTATATGCCCCTCGTTTAAGTGTTCTGATCACTTTAATAAAGGTGTCCTGAAAGATATCTTCCGTTATCTCACGGTCCATTACCTTGGAATAAATAAAACTTGTAATTCGGAGATTGTGCTTTTGAATAAGTAGTTCCAGGGCCCTTTCGTCCCCGCTGATGTAATTTCTGACTAATGTCGAATCATCGATCTGTGGTTCCATACAAATTACTTTTTTTGGTTCAACCCCGCTCCCCTAAGATCCCCTTCACACCTGTCTTTCAGGTCATTGGAGGCATGAGAGCATGCAGTTGATGAGCTATGATTAAAAAGTAATTCTTATTGTATAGGCAAATCGAATTAAATATTGAATGTCCAAATATAGAAAAAAAAACTGCCCGTAAAAAAGATTCCTTCGATTTGTCAATTTCCTGATCGTGGGAATAACCCGTTCTGGTATATCGGATAAACAAGTCGTACCTTAGCCGTCCCTATGAAAAAGACTTCCACTTTCGCCGATGTTAACCCCAGGGATAACATTCTGATCAAGGGTGCAAGGTTGCACAATCTCAAAAATATAGACGTCATCATTCCCCGAAATAAGCTGGTAGTAATTACCGGGCTGTCAGGCTCAGGCAAATCGAGCCTGGCCTTTGACACCTTGTATGCCGAAGGACAGAGACGTTATGTTGAGAGTCTTTCATCCTATGCCCGTCAATTTCTCGGGAAACTCGATAAACCAAAGGTGGATTATATCAAGGGAATTGCGCCGGCGATTGCCATTGAGCAGAAGGTGAACTCCACCAACCCGCGATCCACTGTTGGTACATCAACTGAGATTTACGATTATCTCAAATTGCTGTACGCGCGGATCGGTCATACCTTCTCCCCGATATCCGGAAATGAAGTAAAAAAAAATACAGTAACTGATGTCGTGAATTATATCAAAACCCGGGAGGACGGTACCAAAATGCTATTACTGTCCCCAGTTCATGTTCCGGAGGGAAAAGAAGTAAAGAAATGGTTGCAACTCCTGTCCAAGCAAGGTTATGCAAGGATACAGTATCAGGGACAGGTAATGCGGATAGATGATGCACCTGCCGATATACAGCGCGATTTCCGGGTGGTGGTTGACCGTATTATTAAAAAAGATGATGAAGATTTTTACAATCGTCTTGCAAATGCAGTAGACAGCGCTTATTTCGAAGGAAAGGGGATATGCCTTGTTGATGATGTTGACGGTAAACAGTCTGTGGAATTCAGTACCAACTTTGCGCTGGACGGGATGACCTTCCTTGAGCCGAACGTGCATTTATTCAGTTTCAATAACCCTTATGGAGCCTGCCCAAAGTGTGAAGGCTACGGAGATGTCGTCGGGATAGATGAGGAACTTGTTATTCCCAATACGGCGTTGTCGGTTTACGAAAATGCGATTTTCCCATGGCGGGGTGAAAGCATGGGCTGGTACCGGGATCAGCTGGTAAATTCAGCTTATACGTTCGATTTCCCCATACATAAACCATGGTTCGAGCTTACAGAGGAACAACGCCAATTGGTTTGGGAAGGCAATGGTCATTTTACGGGTCTCAACGAATTTTTCCTCTATCTGGAAGAAAAGAGTTATAAGATTCAGAACAGAGTGATGTTATCGCGCTACAGGGGTAAGACGCGTTGTAATCTATGTAAAGGAAAGCGGCTCAGAGCTGAAACTGACTATATAAAGGTGGCGGGTAAATCCATTTCAGATCTGGTTGATCTTCCAATAGAACGCCTGCTGTCCTTTTTCCATTCAATAGCCTTGAGCGAAAATGACTTACAGATTGCCCGCCGTTTGCTGAAAGAGATTAAGACCCGTTTGCAATTTCTGGAAAAGGTAGGTCTGAGATACCTAACGCTCAACCGGAAATCGAACTCACTTTCCGGAGGGGAAAGTCAGCGTATCAACCTGGCTACCTCTCTTGGCAGCAGCCTGGTGGGTTCTATGTATATCCTGGATGAACCCAGTATTGGCCTGCATCCCCGGGATACGGAACATCTGATTGCGGTGTTAAAATCGCTCCGCGATCTTGGTAATACAGTGATTGTCGTCGAACATGATGAGGATATTATGAAGGCCGCCGATCTGATTATTGATATAGGACCACAGGCAGGAACTTTCGGAGGGGAAGTGGTTGCCTATGGTACGATGACAGAAATTATGAAGGCAGATTCCCTGACAGCAGGGTATCTGAACGGTCGTCTGGAAATTGCTGTTCCGGGAGAGCGCCGCACCTCAAAAAACTACCTAACTATAAAGGGCGCGAGGGAACATAATCTCAAGCAGATTGATATCACTTTTCCATTGAACATGCTTACTGTGGTGACGGGAGTCTCCGGCAGCGGGAAGAGTACCCTGGTCAAGAAATTGCTATACCCTGTCTTGCTAAAGGAAATTGGCGGATACGGTGAAAAAGCAGGGAAATTTACTTCCATTGAAGGCAAATACCAGCATTTAAAGCATGTAGAATTTGTAGATCAGAATCCGATTGGTCGTTCGTCCCGTTCTAATCCCGTAACCTATATTAAGGCCTATGACGATATACGCGCTCTTTTTGCTTTACAGAAGTTAAGTAAAATCCGGGGGTTTCAATCGAAACATTTTTCCTTTAATGTGGAAGGCGGCAGGTGTGAAAAATGCAAAGGAGAAGGTGAGATCACGGTAGAAATGCAGTTTATGGCAGATGTACATCTGGAATGTGATGTGTGCAAAGGAAAACGGTTCAAAAAGGAAGTATTGGAAGTAACTTTTGAAAATGCGAGTATTCATGACGTCCTTTCGATGACCATAGATGATGCTATTGCCTTTTTTGAACGCCATAAACAGCAAAAAATCGTACAAAAATTAAAACCTCTGGAAGATGTGGGATTAGGATATGTGACCCTCGGTCAATCGTCCTCTACCCTATCCGGAGGAGAAGCACAGCGGATCAAACTTGCCACTTTTCTGGGGAAAGGAACCCAGAAGGAAAAGGCCCTTTTCATCTTTGATGAACCTACCACCGGCCTGCACTTCCACGATATCAATAAGTTACTCAGATCATTTGACGCTTTGATCGCGTCCGGTCATTCCATTGTTGTGATAGAACACAATATGGACCTGATCAAGTGTGCAGATTATATCATCGACCTGGGGCCTGAAGGCGGAGACCAGGGCGGCCAGCTGCTGGCTGAAGGCACCCCCGAAGAAATCATTCTTAACCGGGAGAGCCATACGGCGCGCTTTCTCAAACAGAAAATATAATTATGGCGCTAAATGCTAAAATTACTCTTTGAGGCGGATGGTTGTCTGCGTTTTAGCGCTCCTGATGGCTGCATCCAGGATCTCCATTACTATCATGTTATTTTCCAAAGTTGTCGGTTCGAAAGGCGGTAGCTTTAGTCCCTTCTTTATCACCGCATGCAGAAGGGCAAAAGGATCATCAAACCCTTCCTTTAATGGCTCAACTTCAACTTTGGTTTCATCAAATCCATCATAACCTTCAGAAATACGGAGTCTAAGATCTTCTTTATTATCTGAGTAGAGTTCTCCGGTGGTACCATATAATTCCATGTCCTTCCTTCCTATCGGCCAGTTCCAGGAGGCCTGTATGAGGGCATTCGAATTTTCGTAGGTAAGTATGAAATTGGCCTCATCGTCCACTTTGGGATTATTTTTCTTCTGTAACTGCTGCGTAATTGCCGTGACCGTATTTGGTTTCTTCCCGCCCTGCAGCCAGGTGACGAGATTGGCTCCGTAACATCCGAAATCCATAAGTGCACCACCGCCATTCAACTTCGGGTCTGTAAGCCATTCGAGAAATTCCTTGTTGACCCCAATCCCTACAGGACCTTTATGGCCATCCCGGACAACAACCTTCCTCAGAGGGCCTATCTTGCCTTCCTCTACTAATTTCCGGGCGTGATGGTTGGATGGATACCAGGTGGTCTCGTAATTTGTGAGGAGGTGAATGTTGTGTTTCAGGGCCAGGGCCTCCATTTTTTTCGCATGTTCCAGACTTACGGCCAGCGGTTTTTCGACCATCACATGGATACCAAGGGGAGCGCAGACAGTCACCACTGATAAGTGATCATATATATTTCCGAAAGCCGTTACAGCTTCAGGGCGGACAGCTTTTAGCATGTCCTCCATGGTATCGTAAACCAGGTCCATGGAAAATTCATATTGGTCGGAGAATCGTTTCGCCAGCTCCTTATTACTTTCAACGATGCCGACGATTTCAATATCTCCTCTGTCCTCCCTACCCAGGATCCCATGAACATGGCTATGGGTAAGTCCTATGACCCCGACCTTTAAAGTAGCTTCCTGGGCCTGGCCAGGAAAATAAAATAGTAAGAGGGGTAAAAAAATAAGAAATGGGAATATCTTCATATTGAGTTGCGCCTTTTAAATATTGATGTGGTCTCTAAATGTACATAAATAATAAGAAAATCGGATGATTCATTCCCTTTCCCATGCTTGGACACCTTAAGGTAAATCCAATGGAATAAAGGTACTTCCAATTATTTTCCCATTCATGATCTCGTAGACCGTAAAACCAGATCGGGCCATGAATCCATTATAGTCAAAACTGTCCGGACGGGTAATGGCACTTGTCTGGGAAAAAATGGTTGGCATTCCTGAAATGGTTCCTTCCTGGGCAGCGTGATAATGTCCTGCCAACGCCAGCGGGTAAGGTCTGTCACCAATCATTTTCTTCACTTCCCGGAAATTGTACACAATATGCCTGTGCCGAAGCGTATCCTCCTGCCTGAGCAGCTGCGGACCATAAAAAATGTCGGCTTCATAATCCATAAAAGAAAATCCGGGAGAAAGGAAAGGGATGTGATTGAAAGTAATGATGGGGGTTTTCGGATCAAGGGCGGTCAGGTCATCTTTAAGCCATTTCAGCTGCAGAGAATCCACACCGCCGTAATAGTACAGGTTTTGATAATTAACGGTGTTTAAGCCGATAAAATGGACGCCTCCGTAATTGAAGGAATAGTAATCCGGTCCAAGAAAATGCCGGTACATCTGTTTCCCGTAAAGCGGGTGATCTGCACTTACGAGTGACTTGTCCCGTTCAATCCCAAACAACTCATGATTTCCGGGAACACTGTATACCGGAACCTTAAATTGTGATATTTCTTTGAGATACATCTCATAATAGGCCGTTGAGAGGGCTTCAGGGTTACGAAGCGCATCCCGGATGAGATCACCTGTAATAAGAATAAACTCCGCTCCGGTAGCCTCCGCCAGCTCCCGGAATCTTTTCATGCGAGGTAAGTTTAAAGAATCTACATGCGTATCAGAAGCATGAATAAACTTAAAATGATTTCTATTCCCTATCTTTTTTAACGGAAAAGAGGGTTTCTGCCCCCGAACTGAAAAGTAGGCGCCTGAATAACCTTCGGGCATTGAAACAAAGACTATCTGATCTCCTGTTGCCTCTGGCAAAATATAACTGCCGTCCGAACCGCTAATTACAGTATGCGACTGATTGGAAACCAATACTCCGGCAATTCCGGGTTCTCCATAGTCCTGTAGGTTATTATTGTTTCGATCCTCAAACGCAATTCCCTTCGAGCCCTGATTCTGAGCCCAAACAGGACTTCCATGAATGATTATTAATAAAATAAAAATAACTTTTAATTTCAGGATCTGACGAATCTCTATCATTTCTTATTACTTCTTAGTGACCAGCTCTAAGGAATTGACCGCGGGAAAGAATGGTCATTAGGCGCTGTGTATCATAGTCAAAATCAACAGCTATGTTTTAAAAAGTTGTTGTTAGTAAATCCAGGTTGATATCTGACACCCAGGGGTGCGCTTTAAGGAAACCATATAATATTACAGAATGCCATGGTTCAACCAACGGGCACAGGCCGGACCAAGTTTTTCCTCAGCAAGTTTTTCATATTTCTCACTCTCCGATTGGGACAGAATATCCTTCCATCTGCCATTGATACCTTTGTTAATAAAGGTCTGTGCCCCACCTTCCCAAAAGGCACCCCCAAGAGGAACGCTGGCAGTGGCATGCGCCTTCATGTAGTTGAAACTGCAATGTTTCAGAATGTCTTCCCACTTACTTTCATCGATGGAAATATCCAGGAAGGAAGCGATCTTCCGGATTTGGCCCGGCATATCTGCTTTCAGGTCATTGAAATGCAATAACATAACATTGGGCAGGTGCCGTATATCCCACCAGGTTGAGACATTGTCCCAAAGTGACCAGAACGGAAATCCATCTCCATCCAACCACTGATGGTAATAATCGACAATGGATTCCGCCGGCTTTCCTATCCTGGGTCCTACCAGGCCGGGTGAATCATTGAGCGCCTCATACCAGAAATCATTTGCGGTTACGTGATGGTTGTATAGACTAAACAAGACATCCCGCCCATCGCGGCCGATGTAGATATACTTCGCAATGGGCGAGAAATTCAGGTTCGGCACCGGAAGATGGGTTTTGATAAAACGCCGGTGCAGCTGTGCTTCGACGGCTGGCAACTTAACTTCCCTCGGTGGCACACGCAAGTCGATCCACGGTGACATATCGGCCACCTGAAGGCCTTCCTCGCCGTTAAAAATCAGTTGGGAAATTATTTGCTGTACCCAGGTTGTACCGGACTTTGCGTAGGTCGAGATGACAACATCGCTATCCCTGAATTTAAAATCATTCCACATGGTGGAATCAAAATGGTGACTGTGGAGTTCTGCCGACTTTACCGGCCAATGAATGGGTGTTTTGGTTGGTTCCATATGCAATTGAATTGGTATACCTTCGGTTGATAGGATAACCAAGGAGATTTCGGTGGCAGGAGGGGCTGCCGAAAGGCTCCATAGGTTCGAAACCCTGGCGATAACATTTAAATAAAGATATATTAAATCATTAAATACAACCGATGCAACATTAAAAATAGATGGTGGGTGCGATGACGTACGTCTGTGGCTTTTGTCGTTCCCATTTTAATGATCCCTAGAATACACGGATCTCATCTTGTCGAACTTCCTTGGCCAGAATAACAATCTGTCCAAGATGATAGGCATCATGCTGAATGATCCCATGGATGTGTTCATAATATGACATCTTGTTTGGTGGATAGATTTTACCGAAAGAACCGGGATCAAAATCATGTAACAAGCGGTGCCAGTTTTCCTGAGTAACCGCCAGTTCTTCCAGGGTATCTTTCCAGGCGGCATCAGAGGTGTCTTCAACGGGGATCACATAGTTGTTTTCCGGTGTCACTGGTGTACTTCCCCCGAGGCGTTTCATTACATTCAATCTCCACGCGATTAAATGATTGAGAATTTCCCAAATGGAATTACACTGTGGAAAGGGGTGCTGATGAGCCTCTTCCGCGGTTAGCCTGCCTAAGGTGTCCATTAAATTAACACCGATCCAGGGGTGACCGTCATACAGATCCGCGAATAAACGATCTAACCTTTCTTTCTCCTGCATGGAATTTTATCCTTTTTACCTTTAACACATCTCAACTCTTCGGTTGAGTGCAGGGTTCTTTTCTCTCCGGCCTGCCTTATAAATATACAGATATCTTTAATTAATCGTGGGGAGTGTAATAAGTTTTAGCCTGAAAGAAGCCGGGCTCCCATTCCGGGAAGATCGGGCTCTAGTCAGCAATATCAGCATAGTTATCAGCAGGTGAGTGCTTATAGGATGTAATCTTTATATGGACTATAGAATGTATAAATTGGATTTATATCACCTAAGCATTTGATATTGCGTACATTATAAAATGGATAATTATTTTGGCACGCTGTTTGGTATATACGTATAGAGTGCAAATAGTTGCATTCGGAAATTTAAGCCATATATCATGAAAAACTTCGTACTCTTTATTACTGCCTTAATATTAGGCACTCCGGGCAACATGGCTGCAAGCTCAGAAAATAAGGTTGTGCCAAATAATGCTTATAACAACAATGCTTTCATTTTCGTAGAAAATGGGGTTACATTCTCAGTATATCCCGACGGCGAATTTGATTTCTATATTGATGGTCAGGTACAAACTGCGGCCGGTATTCATACAAGAAACGCAAGTTTTACTTTTAACTCCGGATACAATTACGATCCATTTGTACAATATGATGATTACGGCGCCGTAATACAGGTCGAGGATGTACCCGTGTATTATGACTATTACGGAAGGGTTGAACAGATAGGCGATGTACAGATTTCATATAGGAATAACAGGCTTTACAGTTTGGGAGGGATGTATGTTTTCTATAATAACAGTGGTTTTTATAATCATCATACTGGTTTTATAAATACTTATAACAGGTACTACGTATATCATCCATATCATGGATATTTTGCCAGACCTTCACTTGGATTTTGCCTGGTCTATAACCGCCCTTACAGAAGGTATTATGCCCCGGTTAGATACACTTACTACAGCCCTTACTATAACAATTCAAGAAGGGCCTATGCAAAAGTGGGCAGCCGGTATACTTACAATAATAATCACAAAAGGAACCAGGTATACCGCAATGACAACCGCGTAGTTGCCAGGGAAAACGGGACCCGGAGATCAGATGCAGGCAGCGCCATTGCTACCCGCAGTACCATGAGCAGAAGCGGTTCAGTGAACAGAAACTCCGATAGGAATACCCTTCGAAGTAATGGGTCTGAAAGTGCCGGGACCGTGCGAAGGTCAGGAACCAGAATTGAGGGCTCCTCGGGACGCAACCGCTCTGAACCAACAGTTTCAAGAGAAAAGGAGCGTACGGTAAGGTCTTCAGACAGATCAACATCCCGTAAGGAGGTTGCCGCAGGTTCATCCACCGGTTCCAGAGTGGCAACGCGGAGTAGCCATCAGGAAAGGACCGCGACCAGAAGTTCCGGAGGGAATAACACCGTGAATCGCAGTGCGACCCGAAGTGGCTCAAGCGGAGCACCTGTCAGAATCTCATCAGCACGCAATGCAAAACCGGCTGCTTCCGCGATGCGCACAACCCGCAAAGCGCCCTCAAATGATAGGGGGAACCGGAGCAATACGCGAAGCAATAGCACCAGGGTGCAATAAAGATAGTTTTTAGGTTGGTTAGTTGTTTAGCCCCGCGGCGGATCTGTCCCTGCGGGGTTTTACTTTATTTACAAGGCCCAAGGCTGATCCCTGCAATTACTTCCACCATTTTGCAGAAGTAAGCAACCCACGGATATCCTCCGATATTCTGAACCGGTATAGGGCGAACACAAAAAGCACACACATCAACACGCTCCTAATGGCCATATTAACTACGGGATGTACATCAAAGGACAGAAAATACAGAGGGATGCCAACGACCACAAGAAGCAGGGTGGTCCAAAGTGTTTCTATTGTAAATGGGATCATTTGAAATTTAAATTTTACATAAACCAACTTTATCGTGTTATAAATCACTAGCGCACAAAAGGTAGCGATGGCAGCGCCATTCAGCCCGTAAGCCGGGATGAGCCAAAGATTCAGCAAGACGGTCAGCACCGCCAGCAGTACTCCCATCAATAGAACATCCCTGTAATGATCGGAATTATACAATATGGAATTGTTGTTTCCAAGGAGGGCGTCATAAATTTTGGTCAGCCCTATCAGAACAATAATTGCAAAACCCCCTCTGTAATTCTCGGGCAATAAGGTGTATAGATCATTGATATTTAAAATGATGAGCACAAAGAGCAACCCCGAAATAATGTATAAGGTAAGCGAGCTTCTTTTATAAAGGATTTCCAGGCCCGAATGCCGGGTATCATTCATCATTTCCGCGGTAAGCGGATAGGTAATCTGATGCATAGCCCTGGACGGAACTGCAATGACCATGGCAATATAAGTGGCCACACTGTAATAGGCCACATTGGCAATTGGAATGTACAGGTTGATCATAAACCGGTCTATTTCTAGGATCATCACGGCAGCAGACCCCCCTAAAATGATGGTTGCACTATAACCGACAATATCCCTTGTATTCCCCGGAAAGTGAAGATTCAGTGTGAAGGGTTTTAAAGAATGGGCATAGACTTGCATGATCAGTGTTCTTAAGAGGTAAAGAATCACAAGCGTAAAAAGGAAAGTATCCACCCCTATAGTTCCCAGATATAACAAAAGTAGGAGAATCGTCTGTCCGAGACGCACAAATATCTCCTTCATAAAGTTGCCGAAAACAGATTTCATCTGCACTTTCGACCAGGCGAAAAATACCTCGAAATAAGCCATTGCCATTCCGATAAGAAAAATATACCAGACATAGTCTTTCACAATGGCATTCTCGTGTGACAAAAAACGTCCAATTGCTTCATTCGCCGCAAAGCTGAATATTGATAGCGGGATAAGGCATACCAAAGGCAGCAACAGCATGAGTGACAGGAAACCATCCCTATTACGCCCATCCTGAAAATTACTATAGAATTTAACCAGGCTGTTAGGTACACCGAAGGCCATTACAGGGGTCAGAATAGCCGCTGTTGAGAGCAAAACACCAACCAATCCGTAATATTCTTCAGATAAAAATCGGGTATACAGAAAAAGTGTATTCACAGCACCGATCGCAAAGCCAGCATAGGTCACTGCCGTATTACTTAGCGATTGTTTAAGTACTATTCCCATGGCAATTCACCTACCAATTTTTGAGTGAGACTCTTTCTGCTGTAAGGCACTACCCTGCCCTCTTCAAGCTTCAGCTTTCCTTTTTGAAATTGCTGGAACCAGCTCAAAAGTACTTTTTTAAGTGCCGGTATGCTTTGATAGTCAAAAACTGCTCCTGCGGCAGCATGTTTAACCATTTCCCCTGCTTCCCACTCAACCGGACCAATGGCAAGCACAGGTCGCATGGCCGCAAGGTATTCGAATAGTTTTCCGGGTATGATTCCACGGGTTTCCGGAGCATCCATTTCTACCAGGAGCAATACCTGGGAAGATCGCTGATACCGAACCGCTTCCGAATGGCTGATATATCCTTTTTCCGTTATATGCGCCTGAAGACCTTTACTTATGATTGATTTCAGTATATCATCGCTCAGAACGCCGATGAATTGCAGACGTAATTCTTCCCGGAATCCTTTCTGCTCAGAAATAAGCTCGGAAAGCGCCTGCCACAGATTCTCCGGATTTCTTCCGGTAAGCATGGATCCAATATGGGAAATGGTAAATTTTGTATCCAAGGGTGGAAAAAACGCTTCCATTTCGTCAAAGCCGTTTGTAATTACGCAAACCGGCTTTGGCGTAAGCGCCTGAAATTCCTTTCTGGTGGTTTGGCTCGTTACGATAATTTTGTCAGCTGTATTCAGGACCATTTTTTCCAATGCCATATGCTTCCTGCGCGAAGCGGATGTCAATTTCAACTTCTTATGATAGCCAATTGAGGTCCAGGGATCTCTGAAGTCGGCCACCCACTTAATTGGTAACTCAGACTTCAGGCCCATGCCAATAAGGTGCATGCTGTGTGGCGGGCCCGTTGTGACAATCATGGTGATTTCCGATTTTATAAGATACTCCTTCAGATACTTGATGGAGGGCTGAACCCAGGAATTACGGGCATCCGGAATGAAGAAATTTCCCCTGACCCATAATAGCAGATTTTCAGTCCATGTTTGTTCTGTGCTCCTGATAATGCCTGAACTGATTCTTCGTGTTTTCTTTGGCGCCAAAAAGGCCGCCCATCGGTAAGGTTCCCTTATCTTTTTGTGGATGTATGTTATTCCCCCGGGAATCTCACCTAACAGGGATTCATCTCTTATGGCATAATTTGGATTTTCCGGCAGATACACAACCGGCTCGACTCCGAAACCGGGCAGATATTTAACAAATTTTAGCCAGCGTTGGACACCCGGCCCTCCTGCCGGAGGCCAATAGTAAGTAATAATGAGGATCTTATGCATTATTCCTCCCTGTTCTTTCTCGCACGGGATATATAAATTCCGATACCGCCCAAAAGCAAAATCCCAAAAATAAGGGAACTTCCCAGGGTCACTTTACTTCCTATAGCCACAAGTTGCGGTTCGAATTTAAACTCAATTTGGTGATCCCCTGCCGGAATTTTCATGGCTCTCAGGGCATAGTTAACTCTGGAGTAAGAAGCCTTGCTCCCATCAATATAGGCGTTCCATCCATTTGGATAGTACATTTCTGAAAACACAGCCAGCCCTGGTTGATCGTTTTCTGATGCGTAGGACAAGCGATTTGGTTCATAACCTGTAAGCCGGATTTGAGCCGTACTGTCCTTTTGTAAAGTTTCACCCCTGAGGCTAGGAAAATCCACGGTATTAATCACAGCTTCCATTTTGACATTCAGGCTGTCAAGGGCCATAATCTCTGCATCAGCACTCCCCACCTCTAATAATTTTTCAATAAACCACGCATTTCCGTTGGCCTGTGCGTTCCGGGCAGCATACTTCCGGCCATCTTCATCCTGCTGTATAATATATCGAACGTTGAGCATATCCAACACACTTCGGCTGTTCCGGAAAATATGATAATCAAACAAATCTTGCATGGCTGCTGGCTTGGCGGCATGATAACCCCAGATAGAGTGATGGAAATAGGCAGTTCTGCCTCCGCCTCCTGATGTCGCCTCTCCGGGGTCATATACCCTGAAAATTCCCTTATCCTCGTTGATCAGTTTATCATAGTCCATAGCCTGAAAGGGTTGGTCCATAAGGCGCTGACGAACAAAATGATTTTTGTTGACATATCTGAGATCCACATTCACTAAATCTATAACAATAAGAAAACCAACGATGATCAGTACGTGGTTTTGGCGGATTTTTCCCTTAAGATAGAGCCATAGTACGATTAACGTCAGAAGGACATAGACCAGAGAACGGATAAGATCCTGGGTATAGACTGCTTTTCTGTCGGCTTGCAACATTTCGGGCAATTCCTCCAGCCCCGTCAACTTCATTGTTTCATCAACAGCTGCTGTAAAATCAAACATTCCTTTCACCAGGAAAAGAACCAATCCAAGACCCAGAATGATAAGACCAGAAGATTTAAGTGCCTTCCATTTATCCACTTCCTGAACCGAAGCCCGAAACATTTCTCCCAACGCCAAGGCAGCCAGCACAGGGGCGCAGATTTCAAGAATGACCTGTATGGAAGAAACGGCTCTGAATTTGTCATAGAGCGGAAAATAGTCGATCATAAAATCAGTGAGCAGTCCGAAGTTTTTTCCCCAGGATAAGAACAGGGATAGGATTGTACCGGCAAGCAGCCACCATTTTGTCCTGCCTCTAACGAGAAAAAGTCCAAGTATAAAAAGGTAGAAGATAATAGCCCCTATATAAGCCGGCCCTGAAGTGCCAGGCTGATCACCCCAGTATAAAGGAAGTTCGCCGAAATACTGAAGCGCCGTGTTTCTTGGGACATCTTTTTCAGTCACATACTCAAAAGTCCTGGAATCCTCTCCTAAATTTTCACTACTTGCCCCTCCGAACATCCTTGGCACAAAAAGGTTAAGGGATTCAGTTATTCCATAGCTCCAATTCGTAATGTATTGTTTGCTAAGCCCGGAGGTGGCTTGTTTTGGGGAGCCGTCAGGTTCAAGGGTAAGCCGGGTAGACCCCCGGGTACTCCAGTCTGCATATTCCTTGGTGCCCATCAGGGAGGTCGCATTCGCTCCTATTCCCAGCAGGACGGCTAAGGTGAGGATGCCGAGAGAGACTCCAAAATGTTTAAGTGTTTTCTTACGTATGGCGTCTGTTAGATAAACAATACCAAGAACCAGGACGAGCAGCATCAGATAATACGTCATCTGATAGTGATTGGCACCTATTTCCAATGCCATGGCAAGGGAGGTCAATATAAAACCCAAAAAGTATTTCTTCCGGAAAGTAAGGACAATACCCCCGAGGATCATCGGAAGATACCCGATGGCATGAGCTTTTGCATTATGTCCCACCCCCAGGATGATGATCAGGTACGTTGAAAATCCAAATGCCAGAGCTCCGGCAATACCGATCCGGTAATCTACTTTCAGACAGCAGAGGAGAATATAAAATCCAATGAGATAAAGGAACAAATAATCCGCCGGCCGGGGCAGAAAACGGATAAGCCGGTCCAATTTTTTGACGTAATCATGTGGGTAATAAGCGCCAAGCTGGTAGGTTGGCATCCCACCGAATGCGCTGTTCGTCCAATAGGGTTCGCTCTGATTTTTCTGACGAAAATCGTTCTGTTCCTTCGCCATACCAGTAAACTGCTCGATATCGGATTGGCGGATGGTCATGCCCTGAAGGACCGGATAAAAATAAGCCAGCGACGCTATGATAAAAAAAACAACTACGGAAAAATGGACAAATAAAGTGGTAATTCCTTTCTTCATCTAGGCAAGTTGGTTAGTCTATCTCCTCAAAATCAATATATTCTCCGATTTTTTCCGAGGATTTGGCTTTATTCTTCTTACCGGATTTTTTCAGATCATCCAGTCGGCTGCCCTGCTGGCCCTCAGGTGTAAACATCTCCTGAAAACGGGTTTCCACTTTTCTGGCGAGATAGGCAAAAAATTTTGGCGCCAACCATCTTGCCATAATTTTCAGCAGATAGTAGATCAGAAGGATTATTAATATGGTTTTTAAAAATGCCATTTTCTATGAAAAATATATATCAAAAATACAATTCCAACGTTGTATTAACTGTACAAAAGTCATAAAATAATAATAAAACGGGGCGGCTGCCTCCTTCCATAAATGAATTTGTTTTATAGCATCTGCCTGTTCTCTTTTGTTTTATTCCCCGGTTTATTGCATTCGCAATATACGGATGTTATCAATTCAAACAGGCCCGGGCTGTCCGTTGGAGCCTATGCGGTAGGCAAAAATGTATGGCAACTGGAGTCAGGCGCTTTTTTTGAGCAACAGGACCATACACTATTAAATACACAATCGAACCTGTGGGGTATGGACCTTGCTTTGCGATATGGCCTGCTCTTTGAAGCTTTGGAAATTACCTATGAGGGCACCTTCCAAAATCAGCATATCACCTACGCTAATTTTGATTTAGAAGATTCAAGAACCAATTTTTCCAGAAACAGGATGGGCCTCAAATACCTCTTATATGACAGGTATAAAAATCCGGAAAGAAATAAACCCAATCTTTATAGCTGGAAAGCAAACTATGGTTTTAAATTCAGAAATCTGATCCCGTCCGTAGCGGTTTACGGAGGAGCCAATTTTGTATTCGGTGACAATCCGTTCTCAATAGAGGACCCTATTGTTTCACCGAAAGCCATGATAATAACCCAAAGCAGACTCACCCCAAGGTTTGTACTCATTACAAATCTTGCCTATGATCGAATCGGTACCGACTATCCGGAGTGGAGTTATCTTCTTTCCCTCTCCCATGCCTTCCGAAATCCCAAATGGAGTGTATTTGTAGAAAATCAGGGGATTCAAAGCGACCGTTATTCTGATATCCTGCTGAGGAGTGGTGTTGCGCATCTTATCGCAGATAACCTGCAGGCCGATATCAATCTGGGTGGCAGTTTTAAAAACACGCCTTCCCGTATTTTTGTATCAGCCGGGGTCTCTTACCGTTTGGACTTTCATAAGGATCCAATAAGGGCGATAGAAGATCAGGATGGCGGAGAAAATGGGGGTGTCATTAAAAAGAATTCCATGAAAAAGGACAGGCGCCAGAATAAAGGTGGCGCGGGAGCAGAGGACATTCAACTGGAACCTTCTAAAAAACAACGAAAGGCCCTTAAGAAGAAACAGAAAAAAGAAAAGAAGGATGATGGCGTCATCGATTTCTGATCTTTTTAACAGCCGCTCCGCCCCCCGGAATTCTTAAAATTCCTGTTTGACTTTACTCTGTTCCTAAATATGCCTAATATTGGGGCTTGAACAAAACGTATGGTCACTCTGAAAGAAGCTGTCAGCAACTCAGATCTTAAAAAATTTGTCCATTTCCCCTTTGATCTCTACAAAGGTTCCCCGTATTGGGTCCCTGTGATTATTCGTGAAGAACTCGAGAGTTTTGACAAAAAAAAGAACCCTGTCTTTAAAGATGCCGAGGCCTGGTTTTATCTTGCCTACAAGGAGGGGATTCTGGCAGGAAGGATTGTTGCCATTATCAACTGGATTGAGGTTAAACAACAAAAAATACCCAAGATCCGTTTTGGATGGTTCGATTTTAAGGATGATCCCGAGGTATCAACTATGCTTCTGCAACAGGTGGAGTCCATTGGAAGAAAGCATGGGCTATCCTATATGGAAGGCCCGGTAGGTTTCTCAAATCTTGATAAAGTAGGCGTCCTCGTTGAGGGATTTGATCATATTGGTACGATGATCACCTGGTATAATTATCAATATTATCAAAAGCATTATGAAAACTTTGGACTGGCAAAGGAGAAGGAATATTTGGAAAATAAATTTCCTGCTTCCAAAGCGGATCCCAAATTTTTTGCCAAAATTCAACTCCTTATCAAGGAGCGCTATGGTCTAAGGGAATTAAATTTTACTAAAACCAACGAGATCATGCCCTGGACAGACCGCATGTTTGACTTGTTTAATCAAACGTATGCCACCCTGGCATCCTTTGTGCCAATTACGGAAGTACAAAAGGCCTATTTCAAAGAGAAATATATTCGATTCATCAACCCCGAGTACATTAAGTTTATTGTGGATAAGGAAAACAATCTGGTAGCCTTTGCTATAGTAATGCCATCTTTTTCTGAAGCCCTTCAAAAAACGAAAGGTCGACTTTTTCCATTTGGATTTTTACATTTACTGCATGCCAAAAAGCACAGTAAAGATGTCGTTTTTTACCTTATTGGCATTCATCCGGAATATCAAAATAAGGGAATAACAGCGATCATTTTCAATGAATATTACCACACCTTCACTAAAAAAGGCATTCAAACCTGTTACAGGACTCCCGAACTTGAGGAAAATGTGGCCATCCGGCAGATGTGGAAGCACTTTGATCCTGTTATTTACAAAAGAAGAAGGACGTACAGGAAAAATTTAGTGTAATCCAGTTAATTTATAAGAAGGACGGTCGCTAGAGGGACTGCTTCCGTATTATTGGACAACTACTCCCCCATCGCGGCAGCCACAGCAGCCGACAATCGTTTGTAAGTGCCGTTCTCCAGACGCTCGCGAATCGCAGAAAACGCTTCCAGTGTTACGGCTATATCCTCCATGGTGTGGGTAGCTGTAGGGATCATTCTAAGTAAGATCAGACCCTTGGGAATGACCGGATACACAACGATAGAGCAAAATATTCCGTAATTTTCCCTGAGATCCTTGACCAAAGCCATCGCCTCCGGAATGCTCCCATTCAAATAAACCGGGGTTACACAACTGGAGGTATTTCCAATATCAAAACCATTTTGTTTTAGGCCATTCTGAAGCGCATTCACATTCTCCCAAAGTTTTGCTTTCAATTCCGGCATGGTACGCAGCATATCCAGCCGTTTCAGAGCGCCCTTCACATAGATCATGGGAAGGGACTTGGCGAACATTTGGGAACGCAGATTGTATTTGAGATAGTCTATTATTTCCTTGTCAGCGGCCAGAAAAGCCCCGATACTGGCCATCGATTTCGCAAAAGTGGCAAAGTATACGTCAATATCCTCCTGTACACCCTGTTCTTCACCCGCTCCGGCGCCGGTTTTACCCAGGGTACCAAAACCATGTGCGTCATCTACGAGAAGCCGGAAGTTGTATTTTTCCTTCAGGGCGACAATTTCTCTTAACTTTCCCTGTTCCCCACGCATTCCGAAGACCCCCTCAGAAATTACCAGAATTCCGCCTCCGGTCTGATCTGCCAGTTTAGTAGCCCGTTCAAGATTTTTTTCAAGGCTTTCAATATCGTTGTGCTTAAATGTGAACCTTTTGCCCATATGCAGGCGCACACCATCAATAATGCAGGCATGGGAATCAACATCATAAACAATTATGTCATCCTTTGAGACCAGGGCGTCAATGGCAGACATGATCCCCTGATAGCCAAAATTCAAGAGGTAAGAAGCTTCTTTGTTTACAAATACGGCTAGTTCCTTTTCCAGTTGTTCGTGATGATCCGTGTGCCCGCTCATCATCCTGGCGCCCATAGGATAGGCTGCCCCATATTCCATGGCAGTTTCGCCATCCACCTTCTTTATTTCCGGTAAATTGGCCAATCCCAGATAGTCATTGATACTCCAGGTGATTACGTCTTTGCCTTGGAATTTCATCCGATTAGAAATCGGGCCATCGAGTTTTGGAAAAACAAAATATCCTTCTGCCTGTGATGCCCATTTACCCAACGGGCCTTTGTTCTCAACTATTCTTGCAAATAAGTCTCTCATGTAATATCAATTGTTACCATGCAAAATCGATGGAAGAGGATTCCCTGAAAGCCATGGTTGAAAAATCCTTTGCCAATGCGGTAAAATTATGGATTTTTACCCCGGAATTACAAATTATTTTGTGGCCTTTGTGTAATTGGCGCTGATTTGAGGTGACATCAGCCTTCATTTCCAATGAAGGGAAATTATTTTACAAACTGGATCTCAGGAACCGCTTCGATAGTCTTACTATCAAAGAATCCCTGGTCATTCATCCATTGGTCGCTATATATTTTACTCATATATCTTGAACCATGGTCCGGAAATATAATAACAACCCTGCTGTCTGACCGGAATTCTCCTCTTTCATGAAGCTGTTTGACAGCCTGCATGGCTGCACCACTTGTATAGCCTACGAATATTCCCTCGGTCTGGCAAATTTGCCTGGCCATATGAGCGCTGTCTTCATCACTCACTTTTATGAATTCATCAATAACACTGAAATCAGTAGCATCAGGAATTAAATTTTTACCCAATCCTTCAATGCGGTATGGATAAATTTCATTTATGTCCATTTCGCCGGTTTCATGATACTTTTTCAATACGGAACCATGAGCATCTACACCTATAATTTTGACCGCGGGATTTTTTTCTTTAAGGTAACGTGCGGTTCCGGAAATGGTACCCCCCGTTCCACTGCAGGCGATCAGATGAGTGAGTGTGCCCCCGGTCTGTTCCCAGATTTCAGGTCCAGTAGTCCTGTAGTGGGCATCAATATTTAATTCGTTAAAATACTGGTTGATATAGATGGATCCCTTGATTTCCTGATGCAGCCGCCTGGCCACCTGGTAATAGGATCTTGGATCATCCGCACTTACGTGGGCCGGGCATACATAAACCTTGGCACCCATCGTACGCAACATGTCTATCTTATCTTTGGAAGATTTGGAACTCACCGCAAGAACACATTCGTAACCCTTGATAATACTTACCATGGCAATACTGAACCCGGTATTACCTGAAGTGGTCTCAATAATTGTACTTCCGGGGCCCAAAAGACCCTGGCGCTCAGCTTCTTCTATAATGTACATTGCTACCCGGTCTTTTGCAGAATGACCAGGATTAAAAGCCTCTATCTTGGCGTAAAATTTTCCTTTCAGCGGCGCAACGATTCTATTTAATTGAACGAGGGGTGTATTTCCTATGAGTTCAAGGATACTGCTGCAGGCATTTATCTTTTGTTCCATAAAGAAGGGTTACGCATACAGAAACCGTCCAGGTTCCTGTATTCTTGGTACAAAATTAGTATTTTTTTTCAATTATTGGATTTTACCTTCCAAATCTAATAAAAATGCATATTCTCTTGCGGTTTCCTTAAGGGCTTCAAATCTCCCCGAGGCACCCCCGTGTCCTGCCTCCATGTTGGTATGTAAAAACAACCAATTTGTATCCGTTTTGGACCTTCTGAGTTTCGCTACCCATTTGGCCGGTTCCCAGTATTGCACCTGAGAATCGTGAATGCCCGTGGTCACCAGAATATGCGGGTATTCCTGCTCCATAACGTTGTCATAGGGAGAATATGATTTCATATAATCATAATATTCCCGATCGTTGGGGTTACCCCATTCGTCATATTCGCCAGTGGTGAGCGGAATCGATTCGTCAAGCATTGTTGTAATAAGGTCGACAAAAGGTACCGCGGCAATCACCCCATGATACAGCTGTGGAGCCATATTGATAACGGCCCCGATAAGTAACCCTCCTGCAGATCCGCCATAGGCATACAGCTTCCCGGGACAAGTATACTTGCTTTCGATAAGAAATTCTGAGCAGTCGATGAAATCGGTGAAAGTGTTTCTCTTATGCAGCAGTTTCCCGTTTTCATACCAGGGTCTTCCAAGATACTCGCCGCCGCGGATATGCGCGATCGCATAAATAAACCCGCGGTCAAGCAGGCTGAGCCGAACCGATGAAAAATAGGGGTCAGACGTATTTCCGTAAGCGCCATATCCATTCTGAAGCAGCGGACTCGAACCATCCAGGGGGGTATCCCTGTGATAGACCAGGGATATGGGTATCATGGTGCCGTCGCGGGCGGGGGCCCACAACCGCTCGGATCGATAATTCTCTGGACGAAATTTTCCGCCAAGTACTTCCTGTTCCTTTTTTACAATCTTTTCCCCGGTCCTCATATTTAAATCGATGACGGCATAAGGTGAGGTCATGGCATTATAGATATACCTGAAAGTTTCCGTATCAAAATCGGGATTTACATAACCGTAGGCAACATAGGTTTCATTATCAAATGGCAGGTAATACGATGACGTGCCATCCCAGCGTACTATTTTGATCCGGTTGAGGCCATTATCCCTTTCTGATAATACGTAATACTCCTTAAAAATTTCAATATCCTCCAGTAAAACATCGGGTCTGTGAGGAATAAATTCCTGCCACTGATCAGAAGTGGTCCTTTCTTCCCCGACCCTCATCATCTTAAAATTGGTGGCCTTTTCTTTGTTGGTGAGGACATAAAAGTGACTGCCGTAATGAGCGATGGAATATTCCACCCCGCGCTCCCTCGGAGCAAATATATTGAATCTGCCACCCGGATCGTCCGCGGTTAAAATCCGGAATTCAGAGGTAAGGGTACTCGTTGAACCAATTACCATGTATTTTCTGGACTTCGTCTTGTATACGAAGGTGTAATAGGAATCGTCCTCCTCATGAAAAATAAGTACATCACTTTCCATTTTGGAACCCAGGAGGTGCCTGTAAATCTTATCTGATCTGAGTGTAACCTCATCATTATGGGTATAGAATAAGGTTTTATTGTCATTAGCCCATACGGCACCACCAGTGGTATGTTCTAATACATCATCATAAATTTCTCCGGTGAATAGATTTTTAATCCTGATCGTGTATTGCCTTCTACCAATCGTATCAACCCCGAAGGATGCGAAAGTATTGTCAGAGCTTATACTGATGCCGCTCAGATGGAAATACTCATGCCCTTCCCCCATTTCGTTGCAGTTGAACATGATCTCCTCCGCAACTTCAAGGCTTTCCTTCTTTCTTGAATAGATGGGGTACTCCCTGCCTTCCTCATATCTTGTAAAATACCAGTAACCGTTATATTTATAGGGTACACTGCTGTCGTCCTCCTTGATTCTGGCCTTCATTTCCAGAAACAATTGCTCCTGAAAATTCTTACTGTGGGCAGTCAGTGTTTCATAGTAGGCATTCTCTTTTTCCAGATAGGCGGTTACTTCCGGATCGGAGCGGTCGTTAAGCCAATAGTAATCATCTATTCGTACATCACCATGGATCTCCAGGTTTTGGGGAATTTTTCGGGCCAAAGGAGCTGATTTCATAATTTCCTCTCATTTCAAAAGAATGGGCAAAAATAGGATTTAGATCCGAAGTTCCTTCTTTTTCGGTTTCACATCCAGAAATTCAATGTTTTCTCACAATTGCGTAGTTTTGCATAACACGACTAAATTTATAATAATGATAGGAGATCTGATGGGCATGATGTGTAAGCTAAAAGAAACCCAGGAGAAAGTACAGTCTACCAAGGAGAGGTTGAACACGGTATCACTGGAAGAATCATCTTCGGATGGCTTACTCAAAGTGCATATTACCGCCAATAGAGAATTAAAATCCCTGAACATAGATGAGCAGCTCTTGGAGGATAAGGAGCAACTGGAGGACTACCTCCTTTTAACTATTAATAAGGCGATCAGGAGAGCGACAGAGCTCAGTGAGCAGGAACTCGCTGCCGTGGCCCGTGAAGGGATGCCCAATATTCCCGGAATGGACAGCTTATTTAAGTAGAAAGTCTTGCTAGGCAGGTCCCATGACCTAAAAAAAAGGCTCCGTCACTTAAAAGTTTGAAGCTTTCCCTTGTTGGTTATTTGGTTATTCTATCTCATGGCCGGGGACACCCGCCCCTTTTTTTGTATAAAAACCAGTTCTTGTCAGGCTTGCCTTCTCAGGTATGGCAAAGGTATTTTCCCACATCCGGTAGTTCAATATACAAAAAAATCATACATTGGGATATAAAGACACAGATATGCCTCCTTGTCTCTCAAAATCATAGGGCTATGATTGAAATCAAAAAAAACAGCAGCAACAGCTATTCCTTTTATCTCAAGTCCATTTCGGGAAACACCCTGTTGAATAGTATCGATTTTAGCAGCGAAGAATCATTGATGGAAATTGTAGGTAAACTGAACCCGCTTATGGAAGAACAGGGGGTTTTTGAGAGGAGAACCGATCATAACGGCCATTTTCTGTTCAATCTAAAGGATACTGAGGGAAATCTCATAGGTCAGAGCACAGCTTACAGTTCAGAGGCAGGAATGGAAAATGGAATTAAAAACCTCAAAAAGCAGCTGGCCTCGTTTTCAGGAAGCTCCGACACCTAGTTTGTCAAGTACAGACAGGAGATTGTTATGCATTTCATCCGTATAATCCAGATGCGTCACCATTCTCAGTTTTCCTTGTCCCATTCCTATCAGATGGATATCTTTTTCCAATAATTTCTGAACAAATACTTCCCCCGTCATGTGCTTTTCATCTACTTCAAAAATGATGATATTGGTTTCTACCGGCTCTACTTTTTTGATGAATTCCAGCCGGCCCAGCGATACCGCTATTTCCTTTGCCTTTTTATGGTCCGATTCAAGACGTTGCCAATGATGTTCCAGGGCATAAAGTCCCGCCGCAGCAAGGTATCCTGCCTGCCTCATTCCCCCGCCCAGAATTTTACGTATCCTGAGTGCCCTTGCTATCGTTTGTCTGTCACCTATTAGCAGTGAACCTACGGGGCATCCCAACCCTTTGCTAAGACAAACACTGATAGTATCAAACAATGCGCCATACGCCACTGATGATTGCCCTTTGGCTACAAGTGCATTCCAGATCCGGGCACCGTCAAGGTGATAGGCCAGACCGTGACGTTTGCACACTTCCCGGATTTTCTTTAATTCTTCAAAATCCCAGCATGCACCGCCTCCCTTGTTGGTTGTATTTTCTATACAAACCAGGGCTGTCAAAGGACTGTGATAGAAATCTGGCGGGTTGATAGCCGCTTCTACCTGTGAAGCCTCCATCATTCCCCGCTTCCCATCTATAAGCTTACAGGAAACGCCACTATTAAAACTGATACCTCCGCCTTCATAATTATATACATGGGCATATTTATCGCAAATTAACTGATCCCCGGGTTGTGTGTGCAATTTGATGGCCGTCTGATTGGCCATGGTTCCGCTTGGAAAAAAGAGCGCCGCCTCCATTCCAAATAACCCCGCCACTTTGTCCTCCAGGGCATTTACCGTTGGATCCTCTTTAAATACGTCATCACCTACACTCGCTTCCAACATGGCCCGGAGCATTCCGGGAGTTGGCTTGGTTACGGTATCACTGATGAGATTTATTTTCATTGGGGAGACGTTTTATAACTTAGTATCCGCACAGGAGCTTCAACCGTTCAGACAATCCATTCCGATGGGTGAGCCATCAGGAATTTTTGGTGTAGGCAACATTTTAAACTGCTCCGGGAATGCATAGAACTTGTCAATTCTGCGAATGATTTCCCTTGCATACATGCTTTCCTGCCCCTTCAATCTGCTCCTTATCACCAAAAGTTTTTCGTTGGCTGTCATGGTCACCTGAGGATGTACTTCCTCGCTGACAGCCAGAGTCATCACGTAATAAAGAGTTCTGAAACTTATAACACGGCCGACTTCGCTTGGCCATGAATCCTTGTATTCCTTAAAAATGGTCTGATCAAGAAGCGCATCCAGCACATCGCCAAGGCCGATCGCCTTACTGTCCAACCCCTTTTGCTGTATGAGCCGTGATGCGCGTTCAGGGTGTAACAGCAATCCCAGCGCCATATCCGCGGCAGTTTCAGCCGCGCTTAGTGCATCAAAGGAGATACCTGTCTTGCCCTTGAAAGATTCCCGGGTTCGTTCGTAACCGATCGCTCTGGGGGGGAACAGGCCGAGTTTGCTCTCAGGAATCGCGATAATATTTGCATCCAGTGTTTTTAAAATACTACGAAGTGCCGCAGCCTGCCGCTCCTTTGATACCACTTTCACCGCAGTCTGCCCATCACCCTTTACCGCGTAATTATAATCAAGACCGCCAATAACTTTGGCAACCGCTTCCGTCTGATAGCGGTGAAAGAAATACAACGGAGCAAAGACATCTTCCAAAACAGAATATGGTTCGTCGGTTCGGATATTATCAACAGAAAAGTGGTCTATAGCTGTTTCTCTTATTTTCAACACCTCATCGAGTTCGTCTGCTGCATTCGTTCCATTATCCCATAAATGAGCTGTGGCGTGCGCTCCGCCGGGGGCCCGGGCATCCTGGTCGGAAATGTACAGGAGACCGGCCTCCTGAGACCTGGATAAAATACCGTTGAGAATGGGTTTGGGATCTGTTCCATTGGGAATGTCTGTATATGAGTATTCAACAATTACTTTATCCCAGTCACCGATCCCAGTGTCATAAGCATTTGAAAAATTGATTTTACCTTTTTCAATACTGAATTGAGGATGCGGGTAGTCCATGACCGAAGCCCTGTCATTGGTACTCGCAGCAAAGTTATGTGCAAAGCCCAGCGTGTGCCCGATCTCATGGGCTGAAAGCTGCCGAATTCTCGCAAGTGACAATTCCAGCATGGCCTCATCATTATCGTCCCTATCCGCGTAAGGTTTGTTCATCAATGCCTGGGCAATGAGAAAATCCTGTCGGATCCTAAGGCTTCCAAGGCTGACATGGCCTTTAATAATTTCACCGGTTCTCGGATCGGTGATGCTGCTGCCATAACTCCAGCCTCGGGTAGATCGATGTACCCATTGGATGACATTAAATCTCACATCCAATGGATCAGCATCATCCGGCAGCATTTTTAGCTGGAAAGCATCCTTATATCCTATGCTTTCAAAGGCCGCGTTCCACCATTTCCCACCATCCAGCAAAGCACTTCTGACAGGTTCGGGAGTGCCGTTGTCAAGATAATATACAATAGGTTCCACAGCTTCACTTATATCCGCATCAGGAACCTTCTTGTTCAGACGGTGTCTTGTAATGTAGCGTTTCAGGATCGGTTGCTGTACAGGCGTAGAATAGTCATAATAAGAGAAAGGGTAGGATCCGCATCTCGGATCAAACAAGCGCTTTTCATACCCATCATCCGGCAACTCAATAAAGGAGTGATGTTGTGCTACTGTTAAAAGCTCCGGGTTAGGAGTGACAGACTGCAGGTATTCTCCTTTGGGCTCTCCTTTGAAAGTCAGCAGCATATCAAATTCGATGTTTTCAGGAAAAGCCTTTGTTCTATCAAGCGATACTGCAGATTTGCTTTTGTCAAGGCTGTATGTCCCCTGATCCGCCTCCTTTAGTCTTGTGATCACCCCATGCGTATCCTGCAACAGAAAATCCGTGATATCGATACTATATATACCATCCTTTTCTTCTTCAATAGTAAAGCCAAAAAGCACCGATTTTGCAAATGCCTGTTCCACCGATTTTTTTTCGAGAAGGTTGTCAGTCAATGCCCTGAACTTTAGGTTGGGCTGAATAAGCAACAATTTATTACCAGCTTTTCTGAAGAATACAACCTGCTCATTTCCAAGCTGTCCCCTGTCTAAACCTAAATCATTACTTCCTATTCCGCTGCTGAGTGAATAGACATATAAGAACTCTTGTTCCAGTTTGGAAACCTCAAGGAAGATCTTGTCATTCCCGGAATCATAGTAGAAGGTAAAGAGTCCTTCAAACTTTTGAAATTTTTCTTTTTTTTCAGAAAACTGGGAAAATAAAAAGGGGGTTATCCCCAGGAATACAAGTAAAAGTATGGTTCTCCTCATAGGGTTATAAAGGCATTAAAGTTAGGTAAAAACATTACATCACCGGGTGCATGCATCAAATGGAAACCATACTTCGGATTTACCAATAATACAATTTAAAATACGTAGAATCAAGAATTGCGGTCTCCTATTATTATGGAATTCCCATTTAATATGTAGCAGAAAACCAGTATCTTTTGGGAAATGATCGGCCAATGCCACAAGTTCAAAATACCATCTTTTCATCCTACGAGAGAAATCCCGAACTCCTTGATGAACTATATGATAACAATGGTGAAATAAAGGAAATTTACACCAAATTGTTCAAATTGTACGGGGAGCATTCCATCCAGGATTATGTGACCCTGAACAATAAAGCCAAGGCATCTTTCTTTAACCAGGGAATTACCTTCCAGGTGTACAATGACAAGGACAGTAAGGAGAAAATATTCCCGTTTGATCTTTTCCCCAGGATTATTGATTCCAGGGAATGGGATATCATTGAGGCAGGGGCCATTCAGAGATGCCGGGCGCTTAATCTCTTTCTCTGGGATGTCTATCATGAGAAAAAAATCATCCGGCAGGGTATTGTGCCATTAGAACTGGTGAGCTCATCGGTCAATTATCTGGATCAGATGATGGATGTAAATCCCCCCGGCGGCATTTATAATCACGTTTCAGGAACGGATATAATCAAGCATACGGACGGCAGTTACTATGTTCTTGAAGACAATATCCGCTGTCCGTCCGGGGTTAGCTATGTAATCTGTAACCGTACCGCCCTGAAACGAGCGCTTTTCGGAGTTTTTAATCACTACCAGACCTATACGGTTACCAACTATGCGGAAAACCTTTTGGAGGTCCTTGAATCTGTAAAACCTAAAGGGATAGATGTTCCGACCTGTGTGGTGATTACCCCGGGGATGTATAATTCCGCTTTCTATGAACATTCGTACCTCGCGAAAACCATGGGAGTTGAATTGGTGGAGGGGCGGGACCTTTTTGTAGAGAACGATTTTGTATATATGAAGACTATTAACGGTCCTGAAAAAGTCGATATAATTTATCGCAGGGTTGACGATCAATTCTTGGATCCCCTTGAATTTAAACCTGATTCGTCTCTTGGGGTTCCTGGGATTTTTGCCGCCTATAAAAAAGGAAACGTCAGCCTGGCAAACGCTCCGGGAACCGGGGTGGCCGATGACAAAGCGATATATACCTATATGCCAGATATTATAAAATACTATCTGGACGAAGAACCCATTTTAAATAATGTACTTACCTATCACTGCAGCCGGCCCAAAGAAATGAAGTATGTTCTGGATCATATCAGCGAACTGGTCATAAAACCAGTAGATGAGGCAGGGGGTTATGGCATTTCTATCGGTAACAGGCTTAGCAGGGAAGAGATAGAAACCGTTAAAAGACAGATCAAAGCGGATCCGAGAAAATATGTGGCGCAACCGATCATGTCCCTCTCCGTTCACCCGACATATATTGACGAAAGTGAGTCGTTTGAACAAAGGCACGTAGATCTTCGTACCTACACGCTTCTTGGTAAGGATAAAGAATTCGTTTTAAAGGGAGGGCTGACACGGGTGGCTCTTAAAAAAGGAAACCTGATTGTCAACTCCTCACAGGGTGGCGGATCAAAGGACACCTGGGTTTTAAAGAAATAGACCAAATGCTAGCAAGAGTTGCAAATAATCTTTTCTGGATGGGCCGTTATATTGAACGGTCTGAGCATATCGCAAGGTATATCAATGTAAATTATTTTGCTTCGCTGGACGCACCGAATGAGCATTCTCAATCGAGGCAATTCGTTTTGCGATCCATGATGTATATGGTCGGTGAGCCAGAGAAGGACGATACCGCTCAACTCGATGAGGAAGGTATTTTTTTTAAGATCGGGCTGGATCCTGCTTTTCCTTTTTCAATCATTAACAATGTCAAATATGCCCGTGAAAATGCCAATAGTGCCAGAGATCTGATCTCTACCGAACTGTATGAGGCCACCAATAAATTTTATCATTTTGTATGCAATTATCCAGTAGAAGTATTTGTCAAAAGAGGTCTCTATGATTTCACGTTGAATATCGCGGAAATGAGTGCCGTTCTTCGTGGCAAAATTCGTGGGACGCTTCTGCATGATGAAGTCTACGCCATTATTCTAATGGGGATAAATATCGAAAGGGCCACACAGATAATCAGGATGATCAACTCCAAATACAATGACGCCCTGGTAGCGCAGGGCAGCTATGCCGATAAATTCCGCAATAGCTTTGAATGGACTACGCTTCTTAAATGTGCAGAGTCCTACGACATGATGCGCCGGTACTATAAAAAAACCCCGAACAGCGTCAGCACGCTCGAGTTTCTCATCCTTAACCCGGATTGCCCACGCTCTATAATGAATTGTCTGAATCAGGTATACTATCATATAAAAACACTCGACCAGAAAAGCAGTTATAACAGAAATTCCACGGCCTTTCTGGTCGGCAAAGTACGGGCGGAATATGCCTATAAGCGTATAGAGGAAATTGAAGGTGATATTAAAAAATTCATTGAAAGTATTCTTGACAGCCTTACACAAATCAGCCAAAAAATGGAAAAGGAATATTTTAATTATTAAATTTATGCTTAACCCCTACCTTCGCTTCGGTTTACATTTTTTATGTCCCTAGAATATTCCATTACCTATTCGGCAGAAAATCAATATGAAAATTGGATTGGCGAAGCTTTCTGGCAATTCCTGATTATCCCTCTGGCCAACGACACCCAGTCTTTTATTTCCGTTGATTTTTCCAATTCCATCAACGCAGTCAATCAATTTTCTGTTAATGGGTACGGCTTCCGAACCATAAGGGTCCATCCAAGGCAGCGATTTAAACTGATTTCATTCGAGGCCAGTTTTAAACTGATAAAACAAGAATCAAATCCTTTTGATTTTAATTCCAATAATGATCCTGCATCAGACCACGAAAGAATCGGTAATATAGATTTCCGAGTGGATTTTGAGCCATTTTTGAAACCCACACATTTCACTTCGGTACCTGTGGAACATCAAGAAATTTTTGAGATTGACCGAAAATTAACGGTATGGGAAAATCTTCAGGCACTGAACCATTGGACCTATCTGCACATCTATTTTAAAGCCGGGGTTACCAATGTTCACACAACTCTGAAAGAAGTAATTGAGAAGCGCCATGGAGTTTGTCAGGATTTCACACATTTATTCTGTGCCATCGCCAGAAAAAATGGGATTCCTGCCAGATATGTCTCGGGATATTTACATCAGGGTAACGGCTATTTCGGTGATTCCCAGATGCACGCATGGGCAGAAGCTTATCTTCCTTCCGTTGGATGGGTGGGATTTGATCCCACCAACAACCTTCTGGCCAACGGTGATTATATTAAAATAGCTCATGGGAAGGACTATTCAGATTGTTCTCCTCTCAAAGGCGTCATTTATGGCAAAGGCGCAAATGAAACCTCTCACACTGTACAGGTTTCAGCCCAGCAACAACAATAGTTGTCCTGCAGCTCTTTTGTTTACCAAAAGTGTCTTATTTTTGCCTGAAATAATAAAATTATGGTTACTACTGACCATCAGAAAAGTCTGATGGAGCGCGTTGGAGCGCTGAGGAGGTATCTTTGACATAGATGCCAAACGAGTTGAGATAGAGAACGAAGAAGAAAAAACCCTTGAACCTGATTTTTGGGATCATCCCCAGCAAGCACGGGAGCAGATGAAACTCATTCAATCCAAAAAAAATTGGGTTGAAGAGTACGACGCGGCCAAATCCCTGGTTGCCGACCTGGAGGTATTACTTGAATTTCTCGAACAGGAAGAGGTATCCGGTGAGGAAGTCCAGGCCTTGCATGATAATGCTCTGGAGGCCATAGAAAACCTGGAGTTCCGAAACATGCTTTCTGAAGAGGGTGATGAAATGCCCGCTGTGCTGCAAATTACTGCCGGCGCAGGAGGTACGGAGAGTTGTGATTGGGCGTCCATGTTGATGCGTATGTACCTCATGTGGAGTGAGAAAAATGGATATAAAGTCAAGGAGCTTAATTATCAGGAAGGAGATGTTGCGGGAATTAAAACAGTTACGCTGGAAATTGATGGCGAATACGCCTTTGGTTGGTTAAAAGGAGAGAACGGGGTACATCGGTTGGTAAGGATATCCCCTTTTGACAGCAATGCCAAGAGGCATACTTCTTTTGCCTCAGTCTATGTGTATCCGCTCGCAGATGACAGTATTGAAATTGAGATCAACCCTGCCGATATTGAAATAACCACAGCGAGGTCCAGCGGGGCCGGCGGCCAGAATGTCAATAAAGTCGAAACCAAAGTGCAGCTTGTTCATAAACCGACAGGCATACACATTTCCTGTTCGGATTCAAGGTCCCAACATGATAACAGGGCAACGGCTATGAAAATGCTGAAATCCCAGTTATACGAAATTGAACTGAGGAAGAAACAGGAAGCCCGCAACGAAATTGAATCTTCAAAGTTGAAGATAGAATGGGGATCTCAGATACGAAATTATGTGCTGCATCCTTACAAACTTGTCAAAGATGTGAGAACGGGCGAAGAAACAGGAAACGTAGACGCTGTAATGGATGGATATATTGATCGGTTTTTAAAGGCCTTTCTTATGATGACCGGGCAAAAGGCCAACGATGGTGCTTCTTCTGACTAGACCATCAATTGATTCATAACATACGGCAACATACACTATATATAAATATGTGTAACTTTGTATTGTAAGATCGAAGGGCTGCCAGGGTTTTTAAGACCGCCGGAATGTTTCCGGCATTTACGGGGGAGTCCTAAATAAGAAATAACATGCTGATGAAAGCAAATCGTCTATTTTTCCTTCCCATCTTCCTTTTGTTTATCTGCATCCCTCCTATGCAAGCCCAATATGGCTATGGGAATGGTTATTACGGACAGCGCAGGTCTGCTGTACCCAGAACGGAAGAGACCCCAAAAAAAGAGGAACCACTGACCGCAGAAGAGATCGTTGCGAATGAGATGCCTCAGATTACGGAATCTCTGGAGCTTAATCCTTTTGAGCAGGCTGTAGTTTCTACGATACTTACCAAATACATGAAGCAGCATCTGGAATTACAATTATTGCAATTGGATGAGGACCAGATGCGCGATGGAAGGGAAAAAATTAAAATGAACCAGGATAAGGAACTCAGCGCCGGACTACCTGAAGAGAAATATCAGGCCTTTATGGATCTCCATAAAAAGGGATATAAAAAGAAAAAGGAAAAAAAGGAAAAAAAGGGAAAGAAGGATAAATCCTGAAATAAGTTTTTGCCTCTGAGCTTCCATATTCCGCCCAGGTCCTCCAAGCAATCAATAAGCATTAGATAACTGCCCCGGTAATTTTCTGACAGCGGTGTCCATCCCGGAAAATAAGTGATGTATTGTTCCTTACTGTAGATTCCGCCGGGCTCTTTTTGCCTCCCGCTTCTCCTTCCACAATTCGATTAAGTTACCCCCAAGCCAATAGGGAACAATAAACAATAAAAGGAACATCATTAGCCAGAAGCCTATGGTTAAGATGGTTAAGAAGGCTAAAAATCCCAGATACTGGTCAAATTCATACATACACTGAAGTTTGCATCACAAATATAACTTGAAAATACGCAAAAATGCAAACTGTTCAAAAAAAACCATGTGCTTAAAATTCGAAAGGCGGGTCCGGGGAATCAAGAGTCAAAAACCTACCTTTACATGGATAAACAATTTTCAAAGATGAGTTTCAGAACGGAAAAGGACACCATGGGTGAGGTCAAAGTTCCTTCAGACCGCTATTGGGGGGCGCAAACGGAGCGTTCCAGGAACAACTTCAAAATAGGCCGCGAAGGCTCTATGCCCCTGGAAATTATTTATGGATTTGCATATTTGAAGAAAGCTGCGGCCTATACGAACTGTGATCTTGGTGTTCTCACAGAGGAAAAGAGAGATCTGATCGCCAAAGTATGTGACGAGATCCTTGCAGGGATGCACGATACGCACTTTCCCTTGGTAATTTGGCAAACCGGGTCTGGCACGCAAAGCAATATGAATGTCAATGAGGTGATTGCAAACAGGGCCCATGAACTGGCAGGGAAGACCATTGGACAGGGGGAAAAAACAATTCAGCCAAACGACGATGTAAACAAGTCTCAGTCATCCAATGACACTTATCCCACAGGGATGCACATCGCCGCGTATAAGATGATTGCCGAAATAACCATCCCGGGAATTACCCAGCTGAGAAATACGCTCGAACAAAAAGTAAGAGAATTTGCCGGGGTTGTAAAAATCGGAAGGACACATCTTATGGATGCAACCCCGCTTACATTGGGACAAGAGTTTTCAGGATATGTATCACAGCTTGACCATGGCCTGAAGGCACTAAGAAATACCCTGGACCATCTATCGGAACTTGCTTTGGGGGGTACTGCCGTAGGCACAGGCCTGAATACCCCGAAGGGTTACGACGTACTGGTAGCGAAATATATCTCCGAGTTTACGGTTCTGCCATTTAAAACCGCTGACAACAAGTTTGAAGCCCTGGCCGCTCATGACGCTCTGGTTGAAAGTCACGGGGCATTGAAACAATTGGCTGTATCGCTGAATAAAATTGCGAATGACATCCGGATGATGGCATCCGGCCCCAGGTCCGGTATTGGAGAAATAACCATTCCTGCCAATGAACCAGGTAGCTCTATCATGCCGGGGAAAGTCAATCCCACCCAGTGCGAGGCCTTAACCATGGTCTGCACTCAGGTGATGGGAAATGATGTGGCGATGACAATAGGAGGTGCTCAGGGCCATTATGAGCTCAATGTTTTTAAACCTGTGATGGCCGTTAATTTTCTCCAATCTGCACGTCTTCTTGGTGATGCCTGTGTCAGTTTTGACATTCACTGTGCGGCAGGAATTGCTCCTAATCCGGGGGTAATCAAAAAACTACTCAATAATTCCCTGATGCTGGTGACCGCATTAAATACAAAGATTGGGTATTATAAGGCCGCTGAAATAGCAAACACAGCGCATGTTAACGGGACGACACTCAAGGAAGAGGCTGTCCGTCTAGGTTACGTAACTGCTGAGGAATATGATGAATGGGTTAGACCTGAAGACATGGTGGGAGGCTTACAATAGCCTGCAGATTTGGCCTTCACTTTCTGTGTCCATGTGCATTTTCGGCACCATTTTCCAATCAATTTGAAATCGACTAAGGACGATAAAAGTTAGGCATAGTTCATGAAAAAAGGCCTTCTAACTTATTTTAGAAGGCCTTTCTCAATACACGGATTACGTTTAGGATTTTATTTAAGCTCGAACTTGGATGTTCCAAGCAACTTTAATTTATCGTCATAGACATTAACCATGTAGTTTCCTTTCTGGAAATCTCCCGATGGTTTGTTTATGTAATCACAAACATCGAGATTCTTATTCTCATAATAGAAATTGGTTCCTTTACTGTAGCTGACAGAAGCGCCTTCTTCACTTGACTTTGAGCTTCCGCCTCCAAGAATATTACCTTGCGGGTCCAGGACCTCAATGAGGAACTCCCGGTCTCCGGCTTCGGCTATAACGTTATCTGCGATGGTAAAACAAATCTTGAACAGATCGGTTGATTTAGCTCTCGAAGTTGATACCAGTTTACCGCTGGATCTCTCTTTTACCGCGTCTACTGTAAATTTGGAAAGATTCAGTGCTGAACCCCGCTCAACGGCATCAGCCAGTTGGGTGTTTTGTACTACCAAAGAATCATTGAAGACCGTTTGCTTTTCAAGTTGCACAAAGGTGCTGTCACGCTGCATGGCGATCAGGGTGTTGGAACTTGTCAGCGAGTCTACCTTTGCCAACAGTTGTTCTCTTTCCTTTTTTAGCATGTCAACCTGACCTCTGTAACGTCGCAGGGTCCCGAGATCCGCTTTCATTGTTTTAACTGAATCGATATACCTGGCGATATTGTCCCTGGCAGCCACCAATTCTTCATTTGTGGCATTGCTTTCAAGGATGGCCTTGTCATACTCCGATTTTAAACTGTTCAGGTCTTCGACTACCAACTCCTTCTCCTGGTTCAGCATATTGGTCGTCTTTTTCTTATCCTGATAAAGACTCACTGTATAAATGATGGTTCCAATAAGAACCACTGCCAACAGTCCGGCGATTACCTTTAATCCATTATTATTTTTTACGTCAGTCATAATTAAAAAATTAATTACCTTTTTTGTTAAATGTGTTTGTTTGCATCAGTTTATATACGATTTAGTTGGACTTTTAGACTTTTCGGGTCAAAAAAATAACCTACCGGACCGCCTGATTGGAGCGAAATTGTATCTTTAGACCCCGGCGATTTTCGCCGGAAAGATACTCAAAATCTCCTTTTTCATCCTATTAATTCTCTACTGACATGAAATATCCGATTTTCATTCTATTTTTCTGTTTAATTGGTCTTGCCGCCTGCAAGGAGACCCCAAAAAGTCCTCCAAAGGACCCGATAGCCGGCGAGCCAATGAGCGAGGTTCAGGCGAGTCCGGAAGTGAAAGTTATACCTATTGAACATGCCACCGCTGTCATAGAATGGGGTGATACAACGATTTATATTGATCCGGTTGGCGGTGCGGAAGCGTTTGAATCTCAAAAGAAACCTGATCTGATCCTTGTAACAGACATCCATCAGGACCATTTGAGTGTGGAAACCCTTCAAGCTCTTAAAATGGACAGCACAAAGATCATTGTTCCTCAGGCTGTGGCCGATCAGATGCCAGATGCTTTGAAGACGCAGCTGGAAATCCTGAACAACGGGGAGGTCACCACCCTCGGTGAGATCAATATAAGCGCGATTCCCATGTATAATTTAAGACCCGAGGCCAGGGAATTCCATACTAAAGGCAGAGGGAACGGTTATGTAATCGGATTGGGTGATAAACGGATATATTTTTCAGGGGATACAGAGGACATACCTGAGATGCGTGAATTAAAGGACATTGATATGGCATTTATATGCATGAACCTGCCTTATACCATGACTGTAGAGAGCGCAGCCGATGCGGTAATAGCCTTCCGGCCGGAACAGGTGTATCCTTATCATTATCGCGGAAATCCCGATGTCGGGGATGTACGGAAATTCGCATCGCTGGTTACGGCTGCTGACAAGAACATTGAGATCATTCAGCTAGACTGGTATCCCGGAGCTGACTATTAAATCTCTAATAGAGGACTACCTAGTTAATTTCTTGTATTTCAGGCGTTTGGGAATTAAATCAGAGCCCAGTCGGCGCCTTTTATTTTCCTCATAGTCCGAGAAGGAGCCTTCATAGAAATAGACCTGTGAATTGCCCTCAAATGCCAGAATATGAGTACAAACCCTGTCGAGGAACCATCGGTCGTGCGAGATGACCACCGCGCAGCCGGCAAAGTTTTCCAAGCCCTCCTCTAATGCTCTCAAAGTATTAATATCCAAATCATTCGTAGGTTCATCCAGAAGTAATACATTGCCTTCCTCTTTTAATGTCATTGCAAGGTATAGCCGGTTTCTTTCTCCTCCCGAGAGCATGGAAACTTTCTTGTTCTGTTCACTCCCTGCAAAATTGAATCTGCTTAGATATGCCCTGGAATTTACCTGTCGGCCGCCCATCATTACCAAATCCTGACCCTGGCTGAAGTTTTCCCAAATAGTCTTATCCATGGCGATTCGCGTGTGACTTTGATCTACATAAGCAATTTTTACTGTATCCCCGACCAGGAACTGACCTTCTTCCGGGGTCTCTTCCCCCATGATCATTTTGAAAATTGTTGTCTTACCCGCTCCATTGGGCCCTATTATCCCCACAATACCTGCCTGAGGAAGTTTAAAATTCAGGGATTCATACAGCAATTTATCCCCATAGGCTTTACTGACACCTTCGGCATGAATCACGTTGGTACCCAGCCTTGGTCCGTTGGGAATGTAGATCTCAAGCTTTTCATCCAACTGTTTCTGATCCTGACTCAATAACTTATCGTAGTTGTTGAGTCGAGCTTTTTGCTTCGCCTGCCGGCCCTTTGCTCCCTGTCTTACCCACTCCAACTCTCTCTCCAGGGTTCTTTGCCGCTTCCCGGCCTGTTTCTGCTCCTGCGCCAGGCGACGGGACTTCTGGTCCAGCCAACTGGAATAATTGCCTTTCCAGGGGATCCCCTCTCCTCTGTCCAGTTCAAGGATCCATCCCGCCACATTATCCAGGAAATATCTGTCGTGGGTAACGGCAATGACCGTTCCTTTGTACTGGGCGAGGTGTTGTTCCAACCAATGGACTGATTCCGCATCGAGGTGATTCGTCGGTTCATCGAGGAGCAGCACATCCGGTTCCTGTAAAAGAAGCCGACATAACGCTACCCTCCTTTTTTCACCTCCTGATAAAATACCTATTTTCTTATCGCTTTCCGGAGTCCTTAAGGCATCCATGGCAATTTCAAGTTTGGTGTCAAGTTCCCACGCATTCATGGCATCGATCTTGTCCTGCAACTCCGCCTGTTTATCCATGAGCTTCTGCATTTTATCAGCATTCTCATAAATTTCAGGCAGTCCGAACATTTCATTGATCTTGTTGTATTCGTCCAAAATGGCAACTGTTTCCCCAGCACCTTCCCGTACTACCTCCAGGACTGTTTTTTCATCATCTAGCCTGGGTTCCTGCTCTAGCATTCCAACCTTGAATCCAGGTGCGAAGACCACATCCCCCTGATAATTTTTATCTTCTCCTGCAATAATTCTAAGCAGGGTCGATTTTCCGGACCCGTTCAGTCCAAGGATTCCAATCTTCGCCCCATAAAAAAAACTGAGATAGATATTTTTTAGTACGGGAATATTGGCATTTTTATAGGTCTTGGTGACCCCGGTCATAGAAAAAATAACCTTTTTATCATCAGACATGACTGTAGTGGTTTTATTTTGGTAAAGTCGAAGTTTAAATTTGTGACACGAAGAAGGCTAGAATTGAGCTGAAACCGGACTAAAACCGGTCTAAACACGGCCCTTCAAAGCGTTAAAGACCCACGCTATTGAAAAGAAACCTACTCCAACAGCTCCAAATCCCCAGCCGGCGACTTCATTATAACGGAAAGCCCCCAGAGCGATAAGTCCCATCCCGACCAGGATCATAATGAAAGTAGCCCAGGCCAGTACCGTATTTTTGTTCATTCCCATGAGGGTTGGTTTAGTTTGTTTCCAAATATCGTAAAAATAGCAGGAAATTTGAACTGTATAGAGCAAACTTTAGTTCTCAAAAGGAAAGCGTATACCACATTGCCGGCGCACTTCATCTATGATCCCGATCAGTTCCTTGCTGTGGGTGTTTGACCATAGGTCACTTTGTTTGAGGCCCGATTTTAGACAGCGATGTACCTCTCTGATCTCATGTGTATAGCCCTTCCCGTCAGTTGGCAAATTGAACTCTTCCGTATTATTCTCTTTCTTCAAAGATAAGCCCTGAGTCTCATGCCATCTTGGATGAAGATAAATGGCGCCTTTACTACCCGAAATCTCAGCCCTCATGGAGGACTTTGAGCTCAGGCCGCTGAATAGTACCGCCATGGCTTCCGGATACCTGAAACTCAAAGCCGTCTGTATCTCGACGCCGGTGGAATGGAAATTGGAAAAGGCGCTGATTTCTTCGGGATAGCCCAGAATAAGGTAGGCGAGAAAGATGGGATATATTCCGATATCCAACAGGGATCCTCCGGCAAGTTCAGGGTTCAGAAGCCGCCCATCTTCCTTACGATCCAGGGCATAGAATGAAAAATCTGCATTCAGGTATCTCACAGGGCCTATGGCATCGGACTTTATCAACTCTGTAGCTTTTTGGATAGACGGGTTGAACCGGCTCCAAAGCGCTTCCATCAGAAACACTTTGTTTTTCACTGATGCAGATACCATTTGTTCCACCTCATCAGCATTCACTCCCATGGGCTTTTCGCACAGTACATGCTTCCCTGAATTCATCGCCTGAATGGCTAATTCTGCGTGTGAGGTATGAGGGGTGGCAATATAAACAACATCAATTTCCGGGAAATCAAAAAGTTCCTGGTAACTGCCAAAGCTTTTTTCTGCTCCATATTCGGCTGCAAAATCACGTGCCTTTTCAGGGCTCCGGGAGGCAACAGCTCGGAGGGTACCGCCGGTTATTAA
>JBGTMS010000059.1:0-4194 GCA_041743425.1 Zeaxanthinibacter sp.
TTTTTTTCCCGTAGAAGCCTTCCGCCATGGATTGCCTCTTATTGCGCCATCTTACTTGGCCTCATGCTGCTAATTCCGGTGATCTGGCTACTGGGCAAACAGCAGTTCTCGCCATTGATCCTCATCGTCCTTGGGACAATGGCCGTACGGTATGGTTTTGTTTGGTATTGCGCATCTCAAAAAAAAATAACTTCATGAACTTATTGTCGGTAGAAAATATCGCTAAATCCTACGGTGAACTTCAGTTGTTCGAGGATATTTCATTTGGAATAAATGAGCAGCAAAAAATCGCCCTTATCGCAAAAAACGGAACCGGGAAGACTTCCATACTACATATCATCTCCGGAAAGGATCAACCAGATAAGGGTCAGGTGAGCCAAAGAAAGGGGATTCGTATTTCTTTGCTTGAACAGGAACCTGATCTCAATGCCGAACTAACTGTTGAAGAAACCATTTTTGCCGCTGATAACGAGATCCTCAAGGTTATAAAGGCCTACGAGAAATCACTTGCTCATCCCGATGATACCCAGGGATATCAGAAAGCTTTTGAAGGTATGGAAAGATTAAATGCCTGGGATTTTGAGACCCAATATAAGCAGATCCTTTATAAATTAAAACTGGAAGACCTTCATGCCAGGGTAGGTACCCTATCCGGAGGTCAGAAAAAGCGACTCGCGCTTGCAAATGCCCTCATCAACAGGCCGGACCTGCTCATTCTTGATGAGCCCACCAACCATCTGGACCTCGAAATGATTGAATGGCTGGAGTCCTATTTCACAAAAGAAAACCTGAGCCTTTTCATGGTGACCCATGACCGTTACTTCCTTGAAAGGGTTTGCAACGAAATCCTGGAACTGGAGAACGGAAAATTGTACTCCTACAAGGGCAACTATTCGTATTATCTTGATAAGAAAGAAGCCAGGCTGGAACAGGAGGCCGTGGAACAGCACAAATCCAAAATTTTATTTCAAAAGGAGCTTGCCTGGATGCGCCGGCAGCCAAAGGCACGAACGACGAAATCCAAGTCGCGGATAGATGATTTCCGTGATATAAAGGAAAGAGCGTCCCGCTCCGTCAATACGCAGGAAGTTGAACTGGAAATAAATATGGAGCGCATGGGAAGTAAGGTGCTCGAGTTTCACAAGGTGAGTAAATCCTTTCCGGGCAAGCCCATCCTCAAAAAATTTGACTATACTTTTTTAAAATCAGAGCGCATCGGTATCATTGGCAAGAACGGAACTGGTAAAACCACCTTCCTGAATCTCGCAACAGGCAAAGACGTGCCTGACAGCGGAAAAATTGTCATAGGGGAGACCATCCGGTTTGGATACTATACCCAGAGTGGCATACAGATAAAAAAAGAGCAAAAGGTAATAGATGTCATCCGTGAGTTTGGCGACTATATCCCATTGAAAAAGGGACGTCAGATTTCGGCACAGCAACTCCTGGAACGATTTCTTTTTGATCGGAAAAAGCAATATGATTATGTTGAGAAACTGAGCGGCGGCGAAAGGAAAAGGCTTTATTTATGTACCGTTCTGATACAGAACCCGAATTTCCTGCTCCTGGACGAACCTACCAATGATCTGGACATTATTACGCTGAATGTTCTGGAAAATTTCTTATTGGATTTTCCCGGTTGCCTTCTCATCGTCTCTCATGATCGCTTCTTTATGGATAAGATCGTGGACCACCTTTTCGTTTTCAGGGGAGATGGCGTCGTAGAGGATTTTCCGGGTATTTACTCTGACTTCAGGGAGTATGAGTCTCAGGCAGGTCCATACAGTTCATCCTCTGAATCTTTGACAGAAAAAAACGGATTGCGCAATTCCTGGCGTAATGAAGGTAACAGAAAAATGACGTATGCAGAACAGAAGGAATACGATGTGCTTGAAAAGGAAATTCAGGCTCTGGAACTTCAAAAAACGGCCATAGAGCAGCGCTTTACAGAAACTGAACTTTCCGGACCTGAAATAGACCGGCTTTCCATTGAAATGGGTCTTGTCACAGAGCAAATCATAAAAAAAACTGAACGGTGGTTCGATTTATCTACGATCCTTGAGGAGGGAACATCCGATGATATGCCGATATGATCCCATCTTTTTCCTATATCAGGTTTCTCCTCCTCTCGAAGAGACGACACGGGCTGCACTCCCCTTTTGTATACTCCTATGTAAGTAAGTGCCTTATCAGGTGTACAGGATCTGCAAAGAACAAAACTGCCCGGGTGGTGCTGGAATCTGTTGCCTATTTTAATGCCCGGAGGCTTTTGCTGCACCCCCTTGACAGTAATCTCAAAGAAACCATCGCTCAGGACAATGTGTATTTGACATTTGATATCCCCCCTTTTGATCTCATTTATCTGCCCGGCCCGGACGAACCTCTCCTTCATTCGGAAACACTGACCCAATGTATTCACAATGATACTCCTATTCTGGTTGACCACATTCACAATAGTCCTGATAGTGCCCGTCTGTGGGAAGCACTTTACCTTTCTGAAAGGTTTACGGTTACCCTGGACCTGTACCATTGCGGGATACTGTTTATTCGTGAAGGACAATCCAAGCAACATTTTAGAATACGGATTTAAAGGTTTATTTTTAAGAAAAAGAAGGCTTTATGGACCAAACCATCTATTATGTTCTTGGGGGAGTTGTTGCCGTATACCTGGTGCTATCGATGTGGAATAAAAAAAATGCAAAACAACGCAGGTCAAGGAACTTTATGGACGGCTACCATCCCCGAAAGAAAAAAGAATAAAGTCACAGGCAGCACCGGGACGCCATGAAGATAGTAGTCTTTCCCAAGTCCATTGGTCATTCATTCGACGAGCTTTACTTATATATATCGCAACTATCTTACCTGGGTGTTCTTATATTTGATGTGCTCTGCAGGGAACGGTTCAATTATGTGGAAAAGGGAATTAAATCAATAAGGATCTGATAATGAAGATATATACTAAAACAGGGGACGAAGGGACAACCTCTCTTTTCGGCGGCAAACGAGTTCCAAAACATCATATCAGAATAGAAAGCTACGGAACCATTGATGAATTGAATTCCTGGCTGGGACTGGTTCGCGATCAGGAAATCGATCCGCATGCACGTGAATTTCTGATGATGGTGCAGGACCGGCTTTTTGTAATAGGTTCATTACTCGCCACAGATCCTCTGAAGGAAAAATCTAAACTCATACGCCAGCGTCAACAGCTGCCAGTCATAAATGACCATGATATTCTCCTTCTTGAACAGGAAATAGACGCGATGGAAGCCCACCTCCCGGCATTGACCCACTTTATCCTCCCGGGAGGACATAGTTTCGTGTCATACTGTCATATTGCACGCACAGTGTGCAGAAGAGCGGAAAGAATGGCAACCTATCTTGACAGTCAGGAACCTATGGATACCGGAATAATTAAATACCTTAACCGCCTTTCAGATTATCTCTTCGTCCTGGCACGAAAGTTGTCGAAGGAAGTTGGAGCAGAAGAGAAGATATGGGTGGGCCGCAAAGGTGACTAATAATTTCCCTCTTTTATCGTTATCAGAATACAAACAAGCGGATATGTTGATAAATTATCTGAAATATATTCGATTTTTCTTGAGTATATGGCTTAAAAATTTATTTTTGCAAAAATTTTAAAATCAAACTATTGCGATGTATTGGACATTAGAATTGGCTTCTTATTTAAGTGATGCCCCCTGGCCTGCGACCAAGGATGAGTTGATTGACTATGCGATCAGGACTGGAGCACCCCTGGAAGTGGTTGAAAACCTGCAGTCCATGGAAGAAGAGGGTGGTGAAATTTACGAGTCTATCGAAGAAATATGGCCGGATTATCCGACCGAAGAAGATTACCTCTGGAATGAGGATGAATATTGATATTCTTAACTTAATTTCAACAAAAAAGTCTCATCTGAGGCTTTTTTTTTATGTAATTTTGACAGCTACCGGCACGATTTCCAAGGATTGAGCAAAATGGAATACCTTTTGCAATATGGTAGCCGGTACCCTCCTGTAAGGTAGCTACCGGCAATTTCAAATTCCCTCAGCCAGATATGCCGGGGGCATCATCCAATCTAAGAAATACATTATGAGTTTATTAAATTCGGTTCTAAAGGCATTTGTTGGAGACAAATCAAAAAAGGATGTAAAGGAGCTTCAGCCTATTCTTGACAAGATCAAATCTTTTGA
>JBGTMS010000060.1:0-16497 GCA_041743425.1 Zeaxanthinibacter sp.
TGCCTTTACCATCCGAATTCGATGTTCTTCTACTGGAAGGGTTTTGTATTTTTCAAGGATCATATCGGCCTGTATTCCGTAAGTAGTGGCCAGATACCATGCATCGTACTCGGAAAGTCCAACTGCCTTATGTTGCTCATAGAGCCCCGCAATATATTTCTTTACATTTTTGAACTTTTTAAAGTTGTTCCCGCAAAGAGGAATCTTATCTGTGGCGCATTCCGGAACCTCCACCCCGTAATCCTCCGACATTTTCCTGGCTATCTTATTAATCACCCTTTCGGCCATTTTCCGATAACCGGTCAGTTTCCCCCCGGCCATGCTCAAAAGCCCTGACTCGGACGTAAAGATCTCATCTTTCCGCGAAAGTTCTGAAGCTGATTTTCCGTCTTCATGAATCAATGGCCTTAGTCCGGCCCAGGAAGATTCTATGTCATGCATACTGAGATCGATGGAGGGAAACATGTGGTTCACAGCAGTGAGTAAATACAATGCGTCGGCAAGATCCGTTCGCACATCTTCCTTTTCACCCGTATAGTTGGTGTCAGTCGTTCCCACATAGGTGATTTTTCCTCTGGGAATAGCAAAAATCATACGCCCGTCCGGAACATCAAAATAGACAGATTGCTTTACCGGTAATTTCTCAAAGGGGAATACAAGGTGCACTCCTTTTGTCAGATGCAGGTGCTTTCCTTTATTGGAATTATTGATTTTCCGCAGCTCATCCACCCAGGGTCCTCCTGCATTGATTACATACCGGGACCGAACCTCAAAATCCATACCCGATATTACATCTTTAACGACAACTCCGGAAAGGATATTTTCAGTATACAAAAAGTCGGTAACCTCTGCATAATTGAGCGCAGTGGCTCCGTACTGCAGGCTCGTTTTGATAGCTTCCAGTGTCAGTCGGGCATCGTCAGTGCGATACTCCGCGTAGTACCCGGCTCCCAGCAGTTTCTTTTTAGGCAATAGCGGCTCCAGTTTGAGAGCTTCCTTTTTTTCAACCATTCGCCGTTTATCGTCTCCATCCACCTGGGCAAGAATGTCATATACCTTCAACCCGATAGATGTAAGCCATTTGCCATATGAACCTCCTTCTATGAGCGGAAGAAGCATCTTTTCAGGAACGACCAGGTGTGGCGCCAGGCTGTGAACTACTGCGCGCTCCGATCCAACCTCCCGAACCAGCCAAAAATCAAACTGTTTTAGATATCGGAGGCCGCCGTGAATGAGCTTGGTCGATTTACTACTTGTACCAGAGGCAAAATCATTCTTTTCAAGCAAAGCTACCCTCAGACCCCTTGAGGAAGCATCCAATGCAATTCCACCACCGGTGATGCCCCCGCCAATTACTATAATATCAAATGGATCTGAAGAAAGCCCGGCAATCATTTCCCCCCTGTCTGAGCCAGAAAAACGCAATGGTTGTATCATCAGATTTATATGTAGTGCTCCCGGTTCAACCGGCAGTTCAAATATAGCTCATTGAAGCACCAACCCAAAAGCCCGGATCAGGCATTTGTGGGGGTTGACGAAAAAAACATGCTGTTTAATGCCGGGTACCGGGTCTACGTTTAAATTAAACAGGTAAGGATTGCCGATGACCTGCCGCCCGGTTTATACATCGCATTCGTGGCTCAGCCACCTGGAAGAAAATGATGGTGAGGTCAAATTTGTCGGAAGGCACATGTTAGTGTGGCGCCTTTGAAGTCTGCCTGAATTTACTTCAGGTACTCCTTTTCGAGAAAATATTGTACAATCGCCTCTTTCATCAATACCGATTGTTCCCCGGCCTTTAAAGGGGGCAGGGTTTCCTTCATTTTATAATGCGGCCAGCCCTCATCATCAAAGAATTCGAATTCATAATACCCGTAAGGTTCCAGCAAGCGGCAAATGGCAATGTGCATCAGGTTCAATTTCTCATCTTTTTTATACCGCCTGTGGTACTGCCCTAATTCCTGAACACCGATAAGATAAATGATCGCATCCAGATCGAGAGGATCATTATCGGAGAACTGAGCGGCTAGTTTAAGCACCAGTTGATCCCAACGTTCCTTTAATTGTATATCCCGCGACATCTTGATTTGTTTTCAGGCCGCTAGCCAGGTTTGGACTGCAAAGGTACAAATCAAAGTTCTATATTTGCCGAAACGCGTCGTATGTCAATTTTGGACATCATCCTGGGACTGTTATTACTTTACGGGTTGTATAAGGGTCTTAAAAATGGATTGTTGCTGGAAATAGCGTCCATCTTAGCCCTGATAGCAGGTCTGTATGGAGCTATTCATTTTTCATATTTTGCCGGTGATTACCTGGCGCAGCATACAAGCTGGGATGCAAGGAATATCCACCTTGCGGCATTTATATTAACTTTCATTGTTATTGTTATAGTGGTCCATTTTGTGGGAAGAGTACTCACCAAAATCCTGGATATTGCAATGCTGGGGATGCTAAATAAAATAGCGGGTGGGATTTTTGGTACTTTTAAAGTGGCCGTACTTCTTGGAGCACTGCTTGTCTTCTTTGATCAAACGAACACTTCGCTCGGCATGGTCAAAAACGATACAATCCAAAAATCTGTATTGTATGGCCCGATAAAAGACATCGGAGCTCTTGTTTTCAGCAAGGTATTAAAACGGAAAGAAGCCACTGATCTTCAGGACCCGACGGATCAGTAAACCTAACAGCTCATGTCTGCAATAATTTTCCATTCACCATTGATCATTTTAAAAATAATCATAAATATCCCGTTGGCATCCCCGGCTTCTCTGGTGAGGTGGTACTCTCCAAGCACGAAGTAGGAGCCGTCCTCAATTTCAGATAAATCATTGATTTTAAACCGAAGGGTTCCCGTATGTGCCTTGGTAGGATAGCGTTTACGATAGTTTTCCAGGACATTCGAGTAACCATAGGTGATCCCCTTACTCCCATAAAATTTCAGAGAATCACTTTCCCAGTACCCTTTCATAAATCCTTCAAGGTCCTGATTCGACCAAGCCTTTTCCTGAGCCTTCATGATGGCAATTATACTGGCCTTAGCGTTCTTGTCGCTGGAGGACTGACCCTGTGCCTGGTTCCAGCAGCCCACTATTATAAGAAGGCAGGTAATTAACTTATTCATGTGTATTCCGGATTTTATTTAAAAGTAAAGATACGCGTTTGATCTATTGTCCACGCCTAATACAAGGGAATTTGCCGGTCTGAAAAATTAGCCGTACGCTGTTTCAAACGCAAACCAATTCGGGAAAAACATATGGCGATTTCGTAGGGAGGCCATCGCCTTTACATCTGCACCGAGGGAAAATACATTTCATCGAAAAAAAAGGCGGATATCAAGGCTTTCCTAAAATTTTAAGTAATATTACGAACCCGATGCATCGTAACGGGCCAAAGCGAGAACTACCCCATCCTTCTCCTCCTACTTAGCTGATAGAACATTATATGAAAATAAGATTGCAAAGCGCACTCTTAGTTTTATTTGTATTCTTGGCAGCTTCCTGTACCAAAGAGAGCACAGAAGATACAAATATTCCGATAAGTGCGAACGCTGTTCTAGTAGAACAGCAGGTGCTGGAAATTATAAACGATCACCGTATCTCGATTGGGCAAAAGCCCCTTGACTACAGTTCGGTGGCCTACCGATATGCCAATGATCATAACGACTACATGATAGCAAAAGGCAGTATCAATCACGATCATTTCAACGTCAGGGCATCGGCTATATCCCAGCAGACTCAGGCCGAATCTGTTGCCGAAAATATTGCCAGGAACTATGATACCGCTGAGGAGGCTTATGAAAACTGGATGCAAAGCGCCAGTCATCGTGAGACTTTGGAAGGTGATTTCACACATACTGCCGTAAGCGTGAAAATGGATTCCGCCGGGAATTATTATTTCACCCAACTGTTCTACCGCTAAACGCCACTAATAAACCATTTGTTTTCTTACCTTTGGAGGTTACCCAACGCGATGCCTCCGGGATTCATCATCCAAGGACTTTTGAGGTGAACAGACAAAGACCTGGTTTCACTAAACTTTGTACCTGATCGATCCTAAGGGGCCATCCAAATCAAAACGCAATGGCCATAATACCTCCATTTAACCTGAATACCTGGATTGAAGAGAACAGGAATTCCCTCAAGCCACCTGTGGGTAACAGAAATCTTTACAAGGACGCAGGCGACTACATAGTAATGGTAGTTGCAGGACCCAACGCCAGGAAAGACTACCACTACAATGAGACCGAAGAGCTGTTTTACCAGCTTGAAGGACAGATAGAAATTCATGTACAGGAGGACGGCCGAAAGAAAACCATGAAACTTGGCCCTGGAGATATGTATCTGCATCCTGCCAAAGTGCCGCATTCGCCTGTGCGGTATGAGGGTTCTCTTGGCTTGGTCATTGAACGCAAGCGTGCGGAAATGGATGTCGATGACGGACTTCTCTGGTTCTGTGATCAATGTAACCATAAACTCTATGAGGCCTATTTTACACTTAACGATATTGAAAAGGACTTTCTGGCCCACTTCAGGCATTTTTATGGTTCAAGAAAACTTCGTACCTGTGAAAACTGCGGTGCTGTGATGGAAGCAGATCCCCGTTTTACGGAGGACGGTCAGACCGCCAACGGTTAAACCAGACAAGATCTTTCTCATTTTGTATCTTGCCTAAAGACGATCCTGCACTATGACAAGGCACCAGACTTTAAAGTACCTCATCATATTACTATTCGGGCTGGTAATTTCACTCTACCTGTTCTATTCAATTAACGGGAAATACACCGAGCGAAATTTAACCACTGTCGAGAACGCTTCTGCAAGGGCCAAAATCAGGATAGTGGAAGAAATCAGCAAAATTAACCTGGTGATGGAGTCGATGGGTTTCTTTTTTGAAAATGGCCCGAATGTTACCCCTGTACTATTCAAACAGTTTACTGATCCCTTTATGGGTGAATTATATGGGATTAAGGCCCTGGGCTGGGCGCCAAGAATATTTAACAATCAGAAACAGACCTATCTTGAACATACGGATGAATTATATGATGTCCGTGCTATCACCGCCTTGGATGCTAATTCTAAGGTGGTGGTTGCGGAAGGTGATTCCATTTATTTCCCCATAACATTCATCAATCCATTGGAATCTCATTTGGGCGCAATAGGGTATGATTTATACTCAGATAGTATAAGGAGCGCTGTCATTGACAGGACAATGAACATCAAAAAGATTGCCTTTTCTCCTCCCGTTAAACTCATCCCGCAAAGCGGAGGAGGTCAGGGCTTCCTGGCAATAAAGTCCGTATACGACTCAGATTCCGACGAAGTCAAGGGAATAGTCCTCTGTGTTTACCGGATGGATCTGTTTATCAGCAGAATTTTGCCGTCAGAATTGAAAATTCTTGATATTGCCTTGTATGACCGTACCGCCGGCAATGCCTTGCTTTATTCAAATATGGGAAATGCTGCCAGAACCGGGAAAGCCGGTCTTGAAATCCTCGGGGACATTAAGGCCCAGGATCGGATATGGACCATGGCCTTCCTGCCGAAACCTCAATTCGTGTCCTACCCTCACTCCTTTGAATCCTATGTAGCTTTATTCTTAACCCTGGTAGCGACTTTCCTATTGCTCATCGCAATTAAAAAAAGGGACGATTACAATCAAACCCTTGAGCAAAAAGTCAGTCTTCGAACTGCAGAGTTAGTAGCCTCTAATAAGCTAAAAGAGAACTTGCTCAGGGAAATACATCACAGGTTGAAAAATAATTTGCAGATTACTTCCAGCCTGATGAATATGCAGAAAAGGAAACTGAAAAGCAAGGAAGCCATCACAGCGCTGGAAGATAGTCAGGCGCGCATTTCGGCCATTGCCCTGACACATCAGAAAATTTACCAGGATAAGGATTCCAAGGCCGTCAATCTCTGTGAGTATCTCACAGACCTGATGGACTTTCAAAAAAAACTTGCCCCTATGGTGCAGTTTAAAATCAGTTGTCCGGATACTTCCATCGACCTGGACAGGGCTGTACCTCTGGCGCTCATTATTTCGGAACTGGTTACGAACGCTCTGAAACACGCATACGACGATACCTCCGGAATCAAGGAATTGAAAATCAAGGCAACCAACTCCTCAGATGATCTGATCGTCATTTCCATTACAGACAACGGACACGGATTACCGGATAATTTTAATATAAAAAAAGCGGAAGGAATTGGATTTGAGATTATTCATGCCCTTTGCCGGCAAATTGCCGCGGAATTTTCCTTTGATTCCAACGAAGAGGGTACCAGATTTCAATTGGTTTTCAGTAATAAGGCAAAGACGGCCACCTTTTAACCATCGTCCGGAAATGGCCGGCGATCAAATTAGTTGTGTATGCAAGTAATCATCATGTTTCTCACAGGAATTATTGCCTTTCTGCATCTCTATTTCCTTTGGTTGGAAATGTTTGCCTGGACCACCAGGGGTCGGAAGGTGTTCAGAAAATTTCCTTCAGAACTATTTGAACCCACAAAGCAACTCGCCGCCAACCAAGGTCTTTACAACGGATTTCTGGCCGCAGGTTTAATTTGGACGTTCTTCATTGAAGATAGTGCATGGCAGGAACACATACGGATTTTCTTCCTGATATGTGTTGGTATTGCAGGAATCTACGGAGCGGCCACAGCGGATAAAAAGATATTTTATATCCAGGCCTTTCCTGCCCTACTCACCATTTTCTTAATACTCAGCACCTCCTGACGTGCCTCTGTTCTGAGACTTCGAATTATAGGTTACAAGAAAGAAGTATCTTTGAATCCTCTAAAGGTTTATTAAAATAAGGACATATATGGCGATGGTAGTAGCAGATTTTGGGATTCAGGAAGCCCTCAGCAAATTGGGAATTAAGGAAATGAATCATGGCACCTCCACAGGGTCCCAGGATTTTTCTAATGGCCCTGAAATAACCTCTTATTCGCCTGTGGACGGGACCATTATCGGTAAGGTAAAATCCACCACCCGGGAAGACTTTGAAAAGGTGGTGACAAGTGCCGGTAAGGCATTTCTTGCCTGGCGCAAAACCCCAGCTCCGCTGCGGGGAGAAATAGTGCGGCAGTTCGGTGAAAAATTGCGGAAGTTTAAGGAACCTCTGGGAAAATTAGTCTCCTATGAAATGGGAAAATCATACCAGGAAGGATTGGGCGAGGTACAGGAAATGATTGATATCTGCGATTTTGCCGTTGGACTTTCACGACAGTTGCACGGATTGACCATGCATTCGGAAAGGCCTGGTCATCGAATGTATGAACAATACCATCCGTTGGGTATTGTTGGGATCATTTCTGCCTTTAATTTTCCGGTAGCCGTATGGGCATGGAACAGCGCTCTTGCCTGGGTATGTGGTGACGTCTGTATCTGGAAACCCTCAGAGAAAGCCCCTTTGTGCGGCATTGCCTGCCAACACCTGGCTGCATTCGTTTTTAAAGAGAATGGCCTCCCAGAAGGCATCTCAAACCTGGTCAGCGGCAACCATGAAATAGGACAATTTATTACCTGTGATGAAAGAATTCCATTGGTCTCAGCGACAGGTTCCATTCGGATGGGAAAACTGGTGGCTAAAGCGGTCGCAGAACGGCTCGGTCGTTCTTTACTGGAGCTTGGAGGCAACAACGCCATAATCGTCACCCCTGAAGCTGATATTAAAATGACCGTTATCGGCGCCGTTTTCGGGGCAGTCGGTACAGCAGGTCAGAGATGTACCTCTACCCGACGTCTGATTATTCACGAATCCGTATACGAAAAAGTCAAAAATGCTATTGTAACCGCTTACGGGCAGTTACGAATTGGAAATCCGCTGGATGAGCAGAATCATATCGGACCTTTAATTGATGCCGAAGCCGTGGAAATGTACGAAAAGGCGCTGGAGCAGGTTATTGCTCAGGGCGGCACACTGTTGGTTGAAGGTGGGGTTCTCAGCGGAGAAGGTTATGAAAGTGGATGCTATGTAAAACCGGCAATTGCTGAGGCAGAAAATTCCTATCAAATTGTTCAGCAGGAAACATTTGCACCAGTACTCTACCTCATCAGATATTCCGGGGATGTTGACAATGCAATCGCTTTGCAAAATAATGTAGTCCAGGGCCTGTCTTCAGCTATTATGACCAATAATCTTAGGGAGGCAGAGCGATTTTTATCCGTTGCCGGAAGTGATTGCGGGATCGCAAATGTGAATATTGGAACTTCGGGAGCCGAAATCGGTGGCGCTTTCGGTGGGGAAAAAGAAACAGGCGGTGGTCGGGAATCCGGTTCAGATGCCTGGAAAACATATATGAGAAGACAGACAAATACGATCAATTACACCTCAGAATTGCCATTGGCGCAGGGAATTCGATTCGATTTGTAGGCCCGTCTTATCCTGAAAGGAATGGCGACCTATCTCACATTCGGATGGTAAAAAAAAGTCCGCTGTTTTCCCAAAACTTGTCCGTTCCCCCGAAAGACAGGTCAGGTAATACAGCGGATTTCTAAAATATAACTAACTCAAATTCTCATTCATAAATGACAGGTATACTACCAAACAGTTCTGTAGCCTGTACTTTGTAATAGCATCTACAGGTCCTTTACTTCTTCAACTTTATCGTTCCCTGAGATTCTGTCCCGGGGGCTCCCCGGATACCGGAATCGACGCCTTTTGTATTTCTTCGATAAAACTAACAAATCTGATTTCTATCTGTTTCTACTTATGTATGTCAGATCAGGAAAAATGTATAACCTAACCACTTTTCTGTATGATTTGCTTTATCAGTAATCCCTTCCAAAGTGCTTCATATCTTCCTCATAGGTCATACTCCAGTTGGCGAATCTGCCTGGGACACTGGCCGGAACCCCTCCCGGAACTATTATGTAACGGAATTGGAGGTTAACTATTGCAGCAATAGTATCTCATTAATAAAAAGACTTAAAATGAATTAAATTCAGATCATACCTGAATCCGGTACGCAAAGCACTTCCTGGAAGAGCATAGGGAAGTTGCCTGATCCTATTCTCGTAATCAGGATATACCAGAACAATTACGGAATGGACTATTTCCTGAGTTAAATCGGCGACCGCAATAGTGTTGGCGATTGTTATAGTTCCAAAACCTGACCACCCCCGGGACGGTAATCAAACCTGAAGAAATAACATAGGGAGTAACAGACGGTCCCTGGTCACCGTGTTCTCCCCGGATCGCCTGAGAATTCCCGAGCCCCTTTAAGGACCTGTTTTACCGACCTTACTCCAAGAAACTGTAATTACCGGACACCCGAGCAATAGTACTTTCAAAACACTTTTAATTAATAAGAGTATGTCTTCAGGTATACAGGGCATCAAAAGCCGTATATCTGTTTGTAGACAAAAAATTGTCAGCATTGGGTAGGTCTTAATGGAGTCTTATATTTCTGAATATGCGAAAACAGTTCGTTCGCCGGAAGTAAACAAAATGCATCTGCAAGGATTACAGGCGTACCTGTCAACTTCCCATACTTTCTTCCCGGCCATTCTTTGAGACCTGAGGGCCACTACCTTATTAGATGGGAATATCGGAAATCGGCGGCATTAAAACACCAAAGTACCAATGCTCCTCCTGATTGTATATCGATAAAGATCAGCCACACCTACAGGCAGTTCCCTTAATATAAACATTCCTTACCGTTGCGGTTATCACAGGCGGCACTTCAATTTAAACCGTAGCGCAATGGATGGAATACAGAAATTCTTAATATCTTGTAGTGGTATGATCATACCCGGCATAGCGAATGAAAAAGACCAAGTTGATTGTACGCAGGCCCCAGGCACACTAAGATTCCCCCCTTGCGCATAAAAGTTATGACCCCTGGCACTATTACAACTGACAGGCTCCTGATCCTGTTAGTTTCATTCGGGTGAAATTACTTTTCAAAATGGTTATCACGGCTTATCCTTATACAGAAAATTATGGAATCACAACAACTCATCTTCTGGCTCTGGCTCCTACCGCTGATCACGGGTGTAACCGGAATTGTTATCGGGTATTATTATGGTAAAAGTGTGGGCAGACCTAAAAATTTGGAATCGGATATGGCTCAGGCAAAAATCCGGTTCGCCCAGCTGGAAGCAGAACTCAAAGTATGCCGGGAATTAAAGACTCACAGCCCTGTAACTTCTCCGGAAGCGCTCCCTTTTAATGCAGAAGCAGCGAGGAAGGCTTTCGGACGTACCGTTCGGCAGAATGACCTGAAAATAGTGGAGGGAATCGGGCCAAAGATTGAAGGCCTGTTTCATAATTATGATATAAAGACATGGAAGGCGCTTTCTGAAACCTCAGTAATGAAATGCCAGGAGGTACTGGATTCCGGAGGCGAACGCTATCGGGTACACGATCCTGCATCCTGGCCCATGCAGGCAAAAATGTGTGTGCGCGGTAAATGGAAGGAATTGCTTCGCTGGCAGGAGGAGCACCTGCGTGGGAAATTATAGTGCCGGGTTTACATCATCCCATTGGCTTCTACCCATTTAAAACGGTAATCCTGATCCGGGAACTTCATTCTTTCGGAGATGCGCCGCAGACGCTCGGGCAGTTTCATCAGGTAGTCTCTGGCCCTTTCAGCCTCATCGGAAAGACCCCTCACCGCATCAATTTCCCAGTAAGTGTTCAGTTTACCTAAAATATCGACATAATCTTCGGCGGTATATACTCCCAGCCTTTGCGCGCAATTTGAAAAGTTTTCAAAGGCTGCTCCGATGACTCCTCCTGATTCCCGCAGAAAATGTGCCGGCATGACAATTTTTCTTTTCATCATTTCCGCAAAAGCAAGCACCATGCCGCTCGGATCATTCTCCAGAATGGTTTTAACAAATTCCCGGTAGGCCAAATGGTGTCGCATTTCATCTCCGGCAATAATGGTGCACATCTTACTTAATAGGGTGTTTCCTTTCTTTTTGGCCATTTGACCCACCCTTTTATGGGAGATATTGGTCGCAAGCTCCTGAAAAGTGGTATATACGAAATTCTTGTATGGATCCCGGTCTGTCCCTATATCAAACCCGTCGGAAAGAAGATGCTGTGTGGTCATTTCCACTTCACGCATGTTCACCCTTCCCGAAAGATAAAGGTACTTATTCAGCACATCTCCATGCCGGTTCTCCTCGGCAGTCCATGCCCGCACCCATTTGGACCAACCATTTTTATTCTCTGCGTGTTGATTAATCCCTTCCACATCCATTAGCCAGGATTCATAGGTTGGCAGAGCCTCTTCAGTGACCGTATCTGCTACCAGTGTTACCCAGAAATCATAGCCCAGTTCCTGAGCCTCTTCTCTGATCTGACGTACATGTTCGAAAAATCCCTCACTTTCGGAATCCGGTAACAGGTCGCTCGGTTGCCAAATATCCTCCACCGGGATCAGAAAAGAGTCCATAAAACCCTGAACCTTAGGTTCTACGGCCTGCATTACTTCCAATCTTATGTTCTTTGAAGACATCGTTGCTTTTTTACAAAGTTCGTAATTAATATACTGAAAATAAATGGAAAGTCCTTCAAAATTAATTCCGGCCGCTTTCACCGGGATACAGGAGATGCACAGGATCACTCTGCCAAACTTGTTTTGTTTCTACATCTATCAGCGACAAAGGCCCTTTGAATGCAGCTCCTGTATCTAGATTCCAAACATTAGCCGCCCTGAAAGGCTTTATTTCTCCTATTCTGGTAACCGGAGTATGACCTATAAAAATTTCATTGTACTTCTGCAACCGCTTGGGATAGAAAGCATCTGTTTCCTTTAGTTCCGGGTGGATGGAAAGTGCCAGTTCCCATAACGTCCGGTCCCAATAGAAGGTAGAACTGAAGTATTCATTTTCAACGCCGTTGAGATTGGTGAATCCTGCATGCAAAAACAGCCTGTTATCGCTATCCAGATAATAGTCCTCAAGCTCTCTATAAAACCTCCTGTGCCGGTCCTTAATAGTTTCAGAAGTTTCTGCATAGGCCGCCATTGTTGCTTTTCCTCCGTGTTGTAACCAAAGAGGGTTGTCCTGTGATCCGGTCAACCACTCATAACATAAATCATCGTGGTTGCCCCTCAGTAAAATCACCTTATGCGTATCCTTCATTTCTGTCAGGAAATCGATCGTCCTGACCGCATCACTCCATCCATCCACATAGTCTCCAAGAAAAATCAAGAGATCATTCTGGGTAACACCGGCACGTTGCAGTACCTGTTTCACTGCTTTTAGACCACCATGAATATCTCCGATAGCCAATACCCTGTCTTTCCTCATTGTACAAAAATCGCCATTACGATCATTATAATCCAATTAACAACTCAAAAATAGTCATTGCAATAGATATCTTTCTGTAGACGTATTGGCTGAAGGGACAGGCCACCTTTTTGTAACTTAGAAACGATTTAAATAACTAAGAAACCCAGGTTTTTACACTAACATTGTATTGGGGGAATAAGAACAGAACCTGATGGCAGATATGAAGAAGGTTTATTGTATTGGGGAATTACTTATTGATTTTGTAGCTGAAAAACAGGGTAAGCAACTGATCTCGGCCGGGATATTTACAAAAAAGGCCGGAGGGGCACCAGCCAATGTTGCCTGCGCTATTTCCAGATTAGGCGGAAAAAGTTCCTTTATAGGCTGTGTAGGAAATGACCCGTTCGGCTCGTTTCTTGTCCAAATTTTGGAAAAGGAGGGCGTTGATATTTCAGGAGTACAACGATCCGACACCTTTACTACCCTCGCTTTTGTTTCCCTGGCTGAGGAGGGAGAAAGGGATTTTGTATTCAGCAGGGGTGCAGACAAGGAATTGGAATACCGTGCGGAACTTCAGAAGGCGTTTCACGGGAATATGATTCATCTTGGGGCTGCGACCGCCTTGTTGGGAGGAGCTCTGGAAAATACCTATGCCCGTTATATGGAGGAGGCCCTGGAACACAATGCCTTTATAAGTTTTGACCCAAACTTCAGGGCCGATTTATGGCAGAATAATGAAGAGGTTTTCATAAAAAAATGCCTGCCATATATTGAAAAAGCGACCCTTTGCAAGTTCAGCAGAGAGGAGGCTACGCTTATTTCCGGTAAAACCAGCCAGGAGGATGCCTGTGACTTTATGCATCATTTGGGCACCAAAGTGGTGTTAGTCACTTTGGGCGCGGAGGGAACCTTTGTCAGCACTCCTGACACAACTTTCACCGTGCCTAGTATCAAGGTAAAAGCAGTAGATACGACAGGAGCGGGAGACGCCTTTATAGGATGTTTGCTGTATCAGATTTCCAATTTGACCGATCCACGGAAAATGGTAGGTGATACAAAAGAACTTCGGGTCCTGGTAGAACGGGCGAATAAGGCAGGTGCTTTTACAACGATGGGGTTTGGCGCTATCGAATCCCTGCCCTTTCAAAACGATCTGGATCAACTGCAATGAACCAGAGTGCATTGCATCAGCTACTATCCTCCACATCTGCCAGGGGTATAGAAAAGGATCCTGTCAAAGCCTTTGAGCGGCGGTTAGCTACCAACCTCACGCTAATCAATTCTCTGTTTTTTTCCATTTACCCTGAAACATATTCCGGAGCTTTTTTTTTAGAGCTTCTCAATTTGATGCCAAAGCTTTTTGCAAAACGCAGCAATGACCTCAGGCTGCAGGACTTGGAACGCCTTGAGGAAGTATCCTGGTATCAGTCTGAGAAAATTGTTGGAATGCAACTCTATGTTGACCATTTTAATACGGACCTGAAGGGGCTTGAAAAAAGGCTGGACTACCTGGATCGTCTAGGTATTAATTTTATACATCTCATGCCCTTGACTACAAGGCCGGATGGTCCTAATGACGGTGGGTATGCTGTTAATAGTTATACTGAAATTGACCCGAAGTTCGGTTCAAGAGAGGATTTTCTTGAACTTACCAAAATCATGCGATCGCGTAAGATGCTTTTGATGCTGGATTTTGTTCTGAACCATACTTCCGATGAATTTGAGTGGGCAAAAAAAGCGCTGAATGGGCAGCATAAATACCAGGAGTATTATTATACCTATCCTGACCGGACCGTTCCAGATGCCTTTGAAACTTCCCTTCCGGAAGTATTTCCCGAAACCTCACCGGGCAATTTTACCTACCGCAGGGAAATGGACCGGTGGGTCATGACAGTTTTCAATAGCTACCAATGGGACCTAAACTATAAGAATCCAGAAGTATTCCTGGAAATGCTGACCAAGCTGATGGAGCTGGTGGACATGGGCGTCGACGTGGTCCGGTTTGACGCGCTTGCCTTCCTTTGGAAAAAACAGGGCACCAATTCCCAGAACCTTCCCGAAACCCATTTGCTGATCACTCTTTTCAGGATGTGCCTTCAGGTAATGGCACCAGGGGTGGTAGTTCTTGCTGAGGCCATCGTCTCACCTTATGAAATTCTTAAATATTTTGGAGAGGACAACCGAAGAGGAAATGAATGCGAAATTGCCTATAACGCCAATTTCATGGCGCTGCTCTGGAACTCTATCGCCACAACCAAAACCAATCTTCTGTATCACAACCTGCTGACTCTGCCCTCCAAACCCCGGGAGGTTACCTGGGTGAACTACATCCGTTGTCATGACGATATTGGACTTGGATTTGATGATGGTCTTATCAGGGATATGGGTTGGGATCCATGGCAGCACAGAGGATTTTTACTGGATTATTATTGCCGGGGGCTTCCCTGGTCGCCGGCTATTGGAGTGGAGTTCATGCACAATCCAAAAACCGGTGACGGCCGGATCGCCGGGAGCACGGCTTCCCTTCTGGGATTGGAAAAAGCGCTCATTAACCAGGATGAAAACCTTTTAAGAGCGTCGATCGATAAAATAATTCTAATGCATGCCATCATCCTTTCCTGCGGAGGAATTCCTGTCGTTTACGGGGGCGATGAGTTGGCGACCCTCAATGATTATTCCTATTTGAAGGATGTTGACAAACGGGAGGATAGCCGCTGGGTGAATCGCCCTAAAATGGACTGGCGTTTGGTTGATCTCCTGGACACAGAAGCCTCGCCTGCGTCTGTGGTATATACTAGACTGAAACATCTGATAGGATTAAGGAAAGTGACCCCGGAATTTGCAGATCGTAATAATTTTGTTCCGCATCAGACCGGCAATCCGCATTTACTGGTATTCGAAAGACCGGGAGATAAAGGTGACGGGATTCTGGTATTATGCAATTTTGACGGTGAGCGACAGGTACTCAACTATGATAGGTTCGCACAATTCGGCTACGCCGGAAACAGGGAATTCGTCGACCTTGTCAGCAATGAGATCTTTACACTCGAAAGCGGCCTGTTGCAGTTGCAACCCTATCAGGTGATTTGGGTCCGCAGGTCCTAGCTGTACTTGACCTTTCGAAGGATTCTGAGAGATTCCTTCAAGACAAGATGTATCTGTTCATCATATTGCTTTAACAGTGGCCGGGCTATCTCCAGCTGGTCCTTCGCGCTCTCAAAACCATTCAGATAACATATCAGATAGGTCGCGGGCAAATGAACAAGGTCGGTCGATTCCCCCTTTGTGAACGGCAATCCCTTCTCCAGTTTCCTAAGAAGCGCATTATTGGAATTGTAGATATGATGCAGGGTTTTTTTATCAAACTGGGGCGGCTCAAACATCAGATCACTTTGGAGTTGATAGGTTCCGTTTTCTGAAAAGGTAAGTGTAACTTTTTCCAGGGGATAATAATTCTGCTGTCTGCCCAGGCCAAGATGTACAAATTCGGTAATGGTGAATGAATTTTCATCAAAGGTGATCGAAACCTCATCGAGCGCGGAGTAGAAAAGTTTTACCTGTTCGTTGATCAGTTCTATATCCACCCTGGAATAATAGGTATCATTCCTGACTTTCTTCTTATTACCGGCCCAACAAATGACAAACTGCTCTTTAAAAACTTTATAACTGCTGCTCAGATCGCGATGCCGGTGGTTGATGAAATCGATAACTCCATCCAACGTTAATTCAATATTATTTTTAGCATGCTGCTCAATGGTGGCGACCATTTCTGAGTTGATATCCTTTAATAGGATATCGAAAACCTTCGGCAGACTGATGCTTCCTTCCCGGAAAAAAACGGCCCCTCCATAATACTTCCAGATATTCTTTCTCAGCGAACAGATCTTACCATTGGATGTAATGGTCACCAGCCCTACTACTTTTCCTTCCGGCAGGTGAGGGAAGGGAATATTTTCGTAGGCGATACGTGGCGGATTGTTAAGATAGGCATTCACCAAGTTCTGAATCTTACTGTCGTCGAAGAAGTCTACGCCCACAATTTTATTGTCCTCATCCTCGACTCCAATAACGATAAAGGAATTATTGCGCGGGTTGCTGTTAGCAAGGGCACATACATGCTTCAGGAACTTTGCTTTGCCTTCTTTTTGAGCGATACTTATAAATCGTTTTTTATCATAAAAACTGTTTTCATCATTGTGGGCCAGCAGGTTTTTTACAAGTAAGCGTTTATTGATCATAAAA
>JBGTMS010000061.1:0-8291 GCA_041743425.1 Zeaxanthinibacter sp.
CCTTCCATGTCATCGCTTATTTTTTTATCCAGGACCTTGGCGTAATGTTGTGTGGTTTTAATGGATGTATGCCCGAGCATTTTACTGACAGACTCTATAGGCACGCCATTTGAAAGCGTTACGGTGGTCGCAAACGTATGCCGTGCCAAGTGGGTGGTGAGGTTTTTATGTATTCCGCAAACGTCGGCAATTTCCTTTAAGTAAGCGTTCGATTTCTGATTGCTTAATACCGGGAGCACCTTGTTCCCATTTAGCACAAGTGGATGCCGGTTATACTTATCCAGAATAGCCTCTGCTAAAGGCAGCAAAGGGATGTTGCTCCGTGTATTGGTTTTTGTCCTTTTTGTTTTGATCCAGCGCCTGCCGTCTATGCCTAAGACGAGATCATCAACGTCCAGTTTTTCAACGTCCGCATATGCCAGGCCTGTATAACAGCAAAAAAGAAATATATCCTTTACCTGTTCAAGGCGTTTTACCCGGAACCTCTTTTTGCCCATTCGATCAATTTCACCCTGGGTTAAAAATTCGCGCTCAATAGTTTTCCATCGCGCTTTCCAATGCAAAAATGGATCCGTATTGATCCAGCCGTTGGCATAGGCGATCCGGATGATCTTCTTAAAGTTGATAATGTATTTGGTGGCGGTATTATGAGTACAATTTTTTTCTGTTTTCAGATAATACTCCAGGTCTGTAATAAACCGATGGTCAACTTCATTAACCGGAATATCCTTCTTTCCATATTCAGAAGTCACATAGGCTGCCAAATGATTTTTACAAGTTTTGTAGCGCTGCGCAGTGCCCGGTGAATATTCAGTTCCGATCAGGCGCTCCATTTGATCATTGTGGCTTTTAAAAATGTCCAATAACAGTTTGGGCTTTTCTACTTTTCCCGTATAAATATCCTTTATATCCTTAACGGTAAAGGGAATATTCTTTTCGGTCAGCCTGGTATGGATCCGATACAGATTGCTTCGGATACCATCCATATATCTGTTGAGCTCCCTTAGGTCCGTGGTGTTGGCATGAACCTTTCCTGCGCCGGAATTCCATTGATCAGGGATTATTTTCCTTTGAATACTCCCTTCACAGCGTTTGCCGTCAAGTGTTATCCGTACATAAAGGGGCACCTTTCCGAGTTTATCCAAATCGTTTCCTTTGGGATAAAATAAAATTGAAAATGAATTTTCCATCAGTGAGTGCCTCAATAACCCACTTAAAGGTATACAAAAATTTGACTTTACAAAATTGTAAGGTCAACAAATACAGAGGTTTACAAGCTTCGCGGTGAGTACTTTTTGTGAAGTAAAGTACTCACCGAATTCCTCACCTCGAAGGTCATTTTTTAGGGTATTATTTGGAAGTAAATGAAATTAAAAATGCCCATAAACATAGGGTTTATGGGCATTTGCTAAAATTTAATTCTATTTTAGCGGTCCGGACGGGACTCGAACCCGCGACCCCCTGCGTGACAGGCAGGTATTCTAACCAACTGAACTACCGAACCAATATGTAATGAACTTATATTATTTCTATTTTCAAGAACCCGATAAGTGACAGGCAACTTTTATCATCGTCCCGGAATGGCGAACCATTCATGTGGTCGGGCAACTGAGCTGCCGAATCTGTCCTCCTGGCTTTCCCTCAGATCAAAACCCTGAGGTTAAACATACAACACCGCTGACGCGGTATTGGCGGTTGCAAATATACGCTGCTAATTGAATTCCACAAACTATTTATTCCTAAAAAGCCGGCGACTCACAGAAACTTCTGCCGCTCTACCATAAACGTATTAAAGACCCTGCTAAAGGGTTGGCGGATATCTACCTCCACATACTTGATCTTGTACCGGGCACAATTCATCTTAAGACCTTCCAGAAATGCGCCCAATCCTTTTTCATAGGCAACCCTGATCGTATCCGCATAAAGATCAATGTGTTGCCCGCTCTCCACATCCAGAAATCGTTTCGGACTGTTCTCAAAATTGAAGTGCATTTCCGTTTCCCTGTCCAGTAAATGAAACAACACCACCTCATGCTTATTGTATTTGAGATGTCTGAGGGCCTCAAAGAGGCGCCCATCGGAAATATCGGTCTGAAACATGTCCGTAAAAAGGAAGATAAGACTGCGGCGTTTTATTTTTTCCGCTATCTGATGTAAATAGAGATAAGTTTCTGTGCCGGAGCTGGTCTGTCGTACCGCTGAAATATCATTCAGCTTTGCCAGCAACATCTGATGGTGCCTTTCACTGCCTTTCTCCGGGGCATAATAGGCATATTGGTCAGAATAGATACTCAGTCCCACCGCATCCCGCTGCTTTTTTAAAAGGGCCATAAGCCCCGCTATCGCCAGTACCCCAAATCCAATTTTATTCAGATGATCGAGGGATAGTTCCTTAACTTCCGGATAGTACATCGAGGCCGAGTTGTCAAGGATCATGTGACACCGCAGATTGGTCTCCTCCTCATACCGCTTGGTGTAAAGTTTATCGGTTTTGGCAAATAACTTCCAGTCGATATGCTTGGTGCTTTCCCCTGTATTGTAAATCTTATGTTCTGAAAATTCCGCGGAAAATCCGTGAAAGGGGCTTTTATGGATACCACTGATAAATCCTTCAACCACCTGGTTCGCCAGAAGCTCGAGGTTTTGAAAGAGCGGCGCTTTATGAAGTTCTGATTGCAGATCCATGTCACGAAGATACGGAAGATGAGAGAAGCATAAACTTCCGGACGCACCAAAGCGGTGTCAGCCAGGTTAACATTTTCATCTCAATATCAGTAAAAAAAAAGGCCCGGATTCAATTTCCGGGCCTCATTAAATTTGTAAAAAAGAGTTTACAATGCCGCATCGATAGCGTCTGTATATACCTTTTTCGGCGAAACGCCTACCTGACGGTTAATAATCTCTCCATTCTTAAATACCAATACCGTTGGAATGTTGCGTACGCCATATTTTGCAGCATATTCCTGATTGGCATCCACATCGACCTTACCGACAACAGCTTTACCCTCATACTCACTGCTTACTTCATCAATGATAGGTCCTACCATTCTGCAGGGTCCACACCAGGCTGCCCAAAAATCAACCACTACCGGTTTATTGCTTTTCAATACCACTTCATCAAAAGTAGCATCTGTTATTTCTAGTGCCATTTTCTTTAAATTTAATAGGTTACAAAGTTAGACATTTATTTGCCTTCTTCCTTACGCTATCGATATTCATTTTGACTATAAGGCCATTACCAAAACTTATCCTGCAGTTGTCTGCCTCCTGTATAGCCGATTATAGAGCCCATTTAATTTAGCTTGTAGTGAACGGCCTTCCTGTCCAGTGTGGCCAGTAAATCACTCGTGATATGTACTTTTTGTTTTCTGCTGGACAAAGTCACTTTTATCTCCTCGTTCATCTCATACACCACAAAATGCAGAGGATTACTCCCTTTATGTGAAACCAGTGTATCTTTGAGGTCACGGATGCCTTGTTCTTTCAGGTCATCAATGTCCAGCTTTATGGTCAGTTTCTTTGCGAACGATTCCATTACCTCCTGTAGCTGAAGAAAGGTATTATACTGCATCCGCGCCTCGCCCTTTTTGCCCGTTTCCCGGGATACCCAACCTTCTTTCACAAATACCCTGAGAAATACAAAGGAATTGATCATCAGGAAATGCCGGTATTTAAGATATTCTTCCCCGAAGATCTTAAATTCAAAACTATCCGAATAATCTTCCATGCAGAAGGTGGCCCACCCCTTTCCGTTTTTTGATACCTTGTGCTGTACATCCGTGATCACCCCTGCGACACATAACTCCCGGTTCACATAATCCTCCAGTTTATTAAAAGAGGCAACTTCAGCATTACAAAAGGCATTTATTTCCGCTTTAAAATCGTCAAGCGGGTGTCCTGATATGTAGATCCCTACCACTTCCTTTTCCTTTCTTAACTTTTCCATGGTTCCCCAGGCATCACAGGGCGGAACTAACGGCTCCGGAATCTGTACCTCACTGGCGTCTCCAAACAGGTTGACCTGCGCAGAGTTCTCACCTTCCTGATGTCTGGCGCCATATCGCATCACTTTCTCAAGAAAGGTAATACCGTCCCCTTCCTGGTGGAAATACTGGGCACGGTGTGTTTCCGAAAATGAATCAAATCCTCCGGCAAGGGCGAGGTTCTCAAAAGATTTTTTATTGGCCGACCTTAGATCGATGCGTTTTGCAATATCAAAAACAGATTTATAGGATCCCTCTTTCTTTCGATTGTCAACAATGGTTTCAACCGCAGACCTGCCGACCCCTTTGATGGCGCCCATACCAAACCGAATCGCATTCTCACGGTTCACAGCAAACTTGTAATAGGATTCATTGATGTCCGGACCCAGCACCTGCAATCCCATCCGTTTGCATTCCTCCATAAAGAAGGTCACCTGCTTGATATCACTCATATTATTTGACAAGACGGCAGCCATATATTCAGCCGGATAATGGGTTTTCAGGTAGGCTGTCTGGTAGGCGATATAAGCATAGCATGTAGAGTGACTTTTATTAAACGCATAGGAGGCGAAGGCTTCCCAATCCTTCCATATTTTTTCCAATACCTCTCTTGGGTGCCCGTTTTTTTCTCCGCCGTCAAGGAACTGCGGCTGCAGTTTCTGAAGGAGGGCAAAGATTTTCTTGCCCATTGCCTTTCGGAGGACGTCGGCATCCCCTTTGGAAAAACCGGCCAACTTCTGGGACAACAACATTACCTGTTCCTGGTAAACGGTAATTCCATAGGTTTCCTTCAGAAATTCTTCCATCTCCGGAAGGTCATAACTGATCTCTGTAAAACCATTTTTCCGGTTGATAAAGGTTGGAATATATTCCATGGGCCCGGGACGGTAGAGGGCGTTCATGGCGATCAGGTCATCAAATACCGTGGGTTTTAACTCTTTCAGATGTTTCTGCATCCCTACAGATTCGTACTGAAAAATTCCGATGGTGTCTCCGCGCTGGAACAGTTCATAGGTTTTCTGATCATCCAGAGGAAAGTCGTCCGGGATGAGCTGGATGTTCTGCCTTGCTTTGACAATCTTCACTGTATCCTTGATGAGGGTGAGGGTTTTCAGTCCCAGGAAATCCATTTTTAGGAGACCGGCGTACTCAACTACAGAGTTGTCAAATTGTGTAACATACAATTCAGAATCCTTTGCGGTCGCTACCGGCACAAAATTAGTGATGTCGTCAGGGGTGATAATAACCCCACAGGCGTGAATACCAGTATTCCTTAAGGAACCCTCCAGAATCCGCGCCATTTTAACCGTCTGAGCTTCCAAATCGTTGCCTTCGGCTACCCGCAACAACTCCTGTACCTTTTCCAGATCATCACTGCGGAATTTTCTTTTCAGATCCTCCTCAGAGAGGCCGAAGATCCGACTCAGTTTTGACATGACCGGGATGAGCTTGGCAATTCTATCCGCATCATTGAGCGGAAGGTCCAGAACCCTGGCTGTATCACGGATGGCGGATTTGGCTGCCATGGTACCATAGGTGATGATTTGTGCTACCTGCCGGGTCCCGTATTTTTTAATCACGTAATCCATGACCCTGCCCCGTCCTTCATCATCAAAATCGATGTCGATATCCGGCATTGACACCCGATCAGGATTCAGGAAGCGTTCAAACAGCAGATCGTATTTGAGAGGATCTATATTTGTAATCCCCAGGCTGTAAGCCACCACCGAGCCGGCGGCTGAACCCCTTCCGGGTCCCACCGAAACATCCATTTTACGAGCCTCCCTGATAAAATCCTCCACAATAAGAAAGTACCCCGGATAACCCGAATTTTCTATGGTCTGCAGTTCAAAATCGATTCGCTCTTCAATAGCAGGGGTAATTTCAGCATAGCGCCTCGCGGCGCCTTTGTAGGTAATGTGTCTCAGGTAGGCATTCTCACCACGCCGGCCCTGGTCTTCCACATCCATTGGCACTCTGAATTCGGCGGGAATTTCAAAACCTGGCAGCAATACTTCCCTGGCCAAATCAAAAGGAGTGATCTTATCGACAATTTCCTGAATATTAAGAATACTTTCGGGGATGTCCTTAAATAAGGCCTTCATTTCTGCAGGCGATTTAAAATAGTATTCCTGGTTCGGAAGCCCGTAGCGATAGCCCCGGCCACGACCAATAGGAGTGGATTGTTTTTCCCCTTCCTTTACACACAAAAGGATGTCGTGGGCCTCGGCATCTTCCCGGACACAATAATAGGTGTTGTTGGTTGCCACCATTTTTATATGGTGTCGGTTGGCAAGGCTGATAAGGACCTGATTGGCCCTGTCCTCATCTTCCTGCCCATGTCGCAACAGTTCAACATATAGGTCTTCTCCAAAAACGGATTGCCACCATAACAAGGCGTCTTCCGCCTGCTTTTCACCAACATTCAGAATCTTTGCAGGAACTTCTCCATACAGGTTCCCTGTCAGCACGATCAGGTCATCCTTGTAACGTTCAACGATCCGTCTGTCTATTCTGGGTACGTAATAGAATCCGTCGGTATAAGCTATGGAGGACATTTTTGCAAGATGATGATACCCCTTTTTATTTTTTGCAAGGAAAACCACCTGATATCCATAGTCCTTGACGTTCTTATTGGTATGGTCCTCGCAGACATAAAATTCGCAGCCCAGAATGGCTTTGAGCTCTGTTACAGCAGCGGTACCATTGTTCTGTGCAGCCGCGTTCTGTTCCTTCACTGTTCTGTTATGCAGGCCTACCTCCGTAAAAAAATGAAAGGCTCCCATCAAATTCGCATGATCCGTTAACGCTACAGCCGGCATGTTATGCTCCGCCGCACATCTTACCAGGTCTCGGATTTTTATGGTTGACTGGAGAACGGAGAACTGGGAGTGGTTATGGAGATGGGTGAATGGAGCATCCTCCAGCGATCGGACATTCGCTTTTATCTCTTCGTAAGATACTTCAGTATCGGCAGGATCAGTATGCCTTACCTTTAGACTTGCCGAGGCCGCCCTCAGATTGAGGTGGGTAAGGCCCGCCAATGGCACCTGCTGAGGATAGGCCCTTGCATACAAATCGAAATAATCGTCTTGTACCCCAAGTTGTGTTTTGTTAAATACCCCAAGTCGCACCAGTTCCAGAAAACATCGGCTTGTCGCTTCCACATCAGCGGTGGCATTGTGGGCCTCCATAAAAGAAGCTGAAAACAAGTGGGTATAAAGTTCGGAAAGGGTGGGAAGTTTGAACCGGCCACCACGTCCGCCCGGAAGTTGACAGAGGGAGGCAGTGGCCTCGGTACAGGTATCCAGCACCTGAAATTCCTCGAGAGGATTGGGCATTTGCAGGCGATGAAATTCGGCACCTGCAATGTTCAGGTCAAATCCTATATTGTGGCCAACGACGTATCTGGTTTTGGCCAGGGCTTTGCCGAATTGATCAAGAACATAGGAAAGTGGTGCTCCCTGATCTGATGCCAGAGCCGTCGAGATCCCGTGAATTTGTTCTGCATCGTAAGGGATATCGTAACCGTCAGGCGCAACAAGATAGTCCTCATGCGCCAGTAATTGACCCATCGCATCATGTGATTGCCAGGCGATCTGAACACAGCGCGGCCAGTTGTCAGTTGCGGTATAAGGGGCATCCCAACGTTTTGGTAAGCCGGTAGTTTCCGTATCAAAGATCAGGTACATGCAGTTTTTTTAATTGCCGGAGGAAGCGGGCTATAAAAATAACAAAACAGGGTTCTTACAGAAAAGTTATTTCCGAGGAGTTATCAACTAAAGAAGATCCGGAATATCGATGATGGAGCATTTTGTTTTCAGGATGGGTTTATTCTTAGTGATATTAGAACAACAAACTTTCAGACGATTTTGTGAGCATTTGAATTCTTTAGATTAATTCTGAGACGCAGATTTAAAGCATTAATTATCTAAAATAATCTATCTTTTGAACTTACGACAAGTACGCTACCACTTTAAACGAAATATTAATGACGTGCCGTTTTTCATTTTTTCTCCAGTTTAGCCCTATCCCATTTAGAGGTATTGACCGCGGCTTCATAGGTGGATTGTAAAAAATCGGATAATGTCCTTTCCGGATTTACGGAGTTCCGTACATCTTCATATTTCAAGAAGAACTCCCCCATCTCCGGACTATAGAAAGCCTCTTTCGGAAGGACCTTTTGTTCTCCAAAACTTGCATCACTAGGATATGCATATGAATAAAAGACCGGTACGGGAGAATCTTTGGACCCGGGCCAAAAACCGGCACTACTTACCTCCTGGGAATAGGCTTCCTGCATCACTT
>JBGTMS010000062.1:0-19155 GCA_041743425.1 Zeaxanthinibacter sp.
CAATCCCACCCATAATGGTTCTATATTCTATCCTTATAATTATAATTCTGTATGCTGTTCTAAAAGCATTATCCCAATATCAATCAAAATCAATATCAAAAAAAACGCTGTCTGTCAATATGTCAATGAACTTAACCCATAACCCTAAAGAACTTTTTATCCCTTTAAAGCGGGTGCAAATATAAAGGACTTTTTTTGCTTGCACAACCCTAATTCAAAAAAAAATATTTCATAAAAAAAAACTCTCTGTAACCTCTTGTAAACGAACGATCAAACTATGCAAAAAAAAGTAGCGTCGTCCCGGCCAACAAGCCGCCATAAATTGAAATCCCGGATTTCCGGATAGAAGGACGGTCCGCTTATCTGCTACCTGCGAGCAGGCCGCTAGGAGAAAAAATTCCAGACCAATCCGAAACGAATAACAAAGTCGCGGTAAGGATAATTAGGCGCGGCGTAAAATTTGTTACCAGTAAATGAAGAATTAAAGTGCTCGGCTTTTAAATAAATCCTGGTTTGCCTGACCTTGGCGTTGATAAAAAAGTCGAACATAGGAAACCCGCCGAACTCCTGACGATTCTGAGGATAGAATTCTCCGAGAAGCGGATTATACGCATCCATGGCATAAGCAGTAAAATACTTAAAAGTGACTCCGGTCTGAAGGTACATCGCTTTCTTAAAAATGTCGTTGGCATAGTAAAGTGTGTTTCTTGTGACAAGTTCCGGCAGATTTACCACTGTATTAGACTGCGATACCGTTTGGTAAAGGACGGTATTGTTCAGTGCCCAATGACCTACCCGGAACTCCTTGCCATACTTTAACTTAAGGTAGCCCACACTTTCCGTTTCCTGCCTGGGATTTAAAAAAGCATTTTCCTGCCCTGTTTCTATCTGCTCCGGGGTGGCATCCGAAGCGAAGTAACTGTAGTTATCCACGGTGGTGTAACCTGCCGAAAGATCTCCCCATAATTCAGATTCAAGTCGGAGTTTCAGGGTATTCACCTTTTGCTCGTCAAAGACCTCCGTATTATCCCAATTGTAATTCTCATAATCGGATTGATACAACAGGAAATTAAAATCCGGCATACGGGTAGAGGAATATAACGCTGCCGTCAGGGTATGCTTATCTCTTATACGATAATCGGCGGATACGTTCAACATACTTCCTGTCAGCTTGCCTACTACCGTAGCGGCGCCATTCCCCCGGAGCCTGAAGGCACCTATCTGCTTACTGTAATCGGCTCGCAAAGTGATCTCCTCTCCCTGCAGCTGGTTAGGAATCTGCCCTGCATCCGTAATCAGGATACTGTTGAAGTAATAGTTATAGTTATACAATGACACATACCCCTTCAATTTTCCAAGCAATTTATTGGCAAACGTCAGGCTGAAATCATTGTACATGGTTTTCAAATGTGCCTTATCATCTACCGGAGTCAGAAATGAGGATCCGAAATAGTCGTTTTGAGCCTCCTGCTGAAACTGGTAGAATTTGGTCTCGTAGCTGAAGGTATGGCCTACTGTAAGAGCGGTTGAGCGAACCGCTCCGGAATCACGTTGCTTTTTTATCAATTCATAAAAATGTTCCAGGTAATATCTTTTGCCCAGCACTTTGTTGGTCGCGTCGCCAAATACCACATCGATCCGCGATCTGTCCTGGAATTCCGGATCTTCAGACTCGAACTGTAATTCAGGAGCGACCACTCCGCCATTCTCTTCCGATTCGATTTCCTGGGCAGCCACATGCGCTCTTAGTCCGTATCTCCCCTCCGGCGTAAGATAATTGAGGGTGGTTCTGAAATTTCCCGATTCGGCCTGACTGAACGCGTATTTCCCCAGAGAACGGAATCCCTTATAAGCGATCGAAAAGTTAAATCGCCTGGAGGTATTGAAGGTCAGCAGGGCATCAAGTAGCTGCCCCTCTTCAAAGGTGGTTTTGAAAAATAAGTCGGACATCGGGGTGGCCACATTATAATAGTGTATATCCTCAACTTCAAGATAATTAAAATGCTTTGCCCTCGCCCCGATGAAAGGATAGAGCGAGGCCCTTTCAAAAGTAAGTCCGAGGGCGTTATAAGGTTGCCCCACATTGGAAAAGGGCATCAGTTCAAAATCGTCTTTCCGCAAATAATTGTACCTGTACTCCTTTTCTATCGTCAGGGTGGTGTCAAGGTAAGTAGTGTCGCGGTTATGGCTTATGATTTTATAGTCCTTAATGGTAATCTCTTCGGTCCCGCTGGTCTTGTCTGCCGGGCGAATGGCTTTCTTCATTTTGATGCGAAGGGAATCCTCATTGGCGGGGGGTGGAATGCTATCTTCCTGGGAAAAAAGCCCATGGGTCAGAAAGACCAACAGCATCAAGGGCAGGTATCTCATTATTCCGTGTTACAGCAACAAAGTTACTTTTTTTGTTGCTAATGAAATGTGAAAGTTTTTTCCGCTCAACACGACCAATTCCCCGATATGCGGGAGGTCCTGACAAATAAAATTGACTATTCCTTTATTTTTCAGCATATTTACTAAAAAACTTGCAATGTTGAGAAAATGGCTCTTGGCATGTCTCTTCTTCAGCACTCTTGCGCACGCACAGTTTAATGAAGGGGCACCATGGATGGCGTTACTTGAAAAACAGGAAAACGCCTCTGACAAGACCAGCGGGCAGACAAATAGTCTCTATGAAATATCCGAGGCCTTTAACACCTACTGGCAGGGAAAGGACCATAGCCTCAAAGGTATCGGATATAAGCCTTTTAAACGCTGGGAAAATTATTGGAATTATTATGCGGATGCCCAGGGGTATCTTCCGTCTTCCAAAGCGCTTTGGGAAGCCTGGGATCGGAAGCAAAACAGGGTTTCTGGAGCTGTCAATCCCGTGAGTTCCTGGACCTCAATCGGACCGGAAGCCCCGGGAATCTTTAGCGGACAGTTACCCGGAGTCGGGAGGATCAATGCCATTGCCGTAGATCCATCAAATTCCAATATCTGGTACGCCGGCGCTCCTGCAGGCGGCCTGTGGAAATCAACCAACGCCGGGAACAGCTGGGTCAACCTGTTTAATGAACTGCCTCAGATAGGGGTATCCGGAATCGCCATTGATCCCTCTAACCCCAATACTATTTATATTTCTACAGGAGATGATGACGCTGCTGATTCGTACAGCATCGGGGTGTACAAATCTACAAACGGAGGTGTCAGCTGGCAACAGACCGGACTCAATCCTTCCAATACCAATCAGAACAGCCTGATGAATGAAATTACCGTGGATCCCCAAAATACGAATACAGTGTGGGTAGCCACCAACATCGGACTGTATAAATCCATTGATTCAGGCGCAAGCTGGGACCTTAAAAGAGCTGGGAACATAAAAGATTTCAAATTAAAACCCGGCAATGGAAATACAGTGTATGCGGTAAGTACCTCTGCCTACTACAAATCTGTGAATGGGAATGACTTTGAGCAAATCACAGATATTCTTCCTCCAGCATCGGGAAGGCTTGTTCTCGGAGTTTCCCCTGCAGATCCGCAACGTCTTTATATCCTTAGTGCGGGAACCGGTAATGCCTTCGCCTATCAGGGACTCTACACCTCAACCAACAGCGGGGTATCATTTACCAAAAGTCCTAATACAATCAATATCATGGAATCTACCCAGGCATGGTTTGACCTTGCCCTGGAAGTATCTCCCACCAATGCCGATGAAATTTACATGGGCTGTCTCAATATCTGGAAAAGCACCAATGCCGGCACTTCTTTTGTACGACTTAATCAGTGGTTTCTGAATAATCCGGCCTATACCCATGCCGATATACACACTTTGAAATTTTTCGGAAACACGCTCTTCTGCGGGAGTGACGGGGGATTATATACTTCCGGTAATGGCGGGGTCTCCTTCACTGACAGAACCTCAGGAATGTCGGTTGGACAATTTTACCGCTTGTCCGTTTCATCGACCGATGCCACCAGAATGGTTGGGGGTTTACAGGATAACGGAGGACAGGCCTACACCAACGGAGAATGGAACAACTACCATGGTGGAGACGGGATGGACAATGCCATCGATCCTTCAAACAATAATGTGGTCTACGGCTTTACACAGTTAGGAGGAGCTCTGGCCATATCATCAGATTCCGGCCAGTCCATTGGTTTGATAAATGCACCCGATAATGCAGGTGGGAATCCCATAGAAGGCAACTGGATCACCCCTCTGGCAATAAGCAGCGAAGGAGATGTATTTGGTGCCTACAATGCTGTTTACAAACTTACCGGGAGTGCATGGGAAAGAATTTCTGCCACCATTGGGGGTGGAAATATTGAAGATCTGGAAATCGATCCAAATGACCCTATGGTCATGTATGCCGCAGAAAATGATTTCATTTATCGCAGTGCAAACGGAGGTATTACATTTACCCCCCTTCACCAGTTTGAGTCACAGATCTCTGATATGGCAATCAATACCGGGAATGGAAATATATTATATGTTACCACTTCGAACAGGGTTGGGATACCACAAAACGAGCAGCAATCCTTACGAGGGGTTTTCAGGCTGACGGTAAACGGGACCAATGCTGTGGAAGAAAACATTACCTTCAACCTTCCGACCGATCAGGCCTTCTTCGCCCTGGTACACCAGCCCCGGCATACAGATAATCCCGTGTATTTGGGAACCAGTCTCGGCGTTTACCGTCTTGATGATACCCTGACGGAATGGGAGGATTATTTTACAGAATTGCCAAATGTCGCCATCAGTGATCTGGAGATTAGTACAGACGATGAAATACTAACGGCATCTACCTATGGTCGGGGCATCTGGCAATCTCCGCTGCCTATTCAAGTTCCGGATAATGATATTCGCCTGCTTGCAATCACTCCTGCCCCGGATGCGGTCCTTTGCGGCCAGATCATACCCGAAATCAGCGTTGAAAATAAAGGATTAAATCCCATTACCGAGGTCGCGGTAACCTACACCATAAATGAAGGTCCTCAGCAGAATTTCAATGCTGCTCTAAATATCACGAGTGGCAGCACGGCGGAGATCACTTTGCCTTCTCTGACTATTTCGACTCCCGGACCTGCACGGCTGACGGTCAGGGTTACGATCCCCGGTGACAGCTATGCAGACAACAATGAATTGAGTAATAACTTCTTTGTAAACACTTCTGGTCCTGCTGATGAAATAAATACTTTCGAATCCCCCGATCAAACCCTAATCGCATACAATGAGGGAAGTGAGGATAGTGTCTGGGAAAAAGGGGTTCCTTCGGGGGTCCTTCTCAATGACGCCAGTTCCGGAACACAGGTTTATGGCACCGTGCTGGACGGGAATCATCCGGATGGGGTAAAAGGCATTCTCCTGAGCAAGTGTTACGACCTGTCATCCATCCTTGGCCCGGTATTGCGTTTTAACATGGCCTATGATCTAGAAGTAAATTTTGATATAATTTATGTACAATATTCTGTTGATAACGGCACCACCTGGGAAGTGCTGGGGAATATAAACAGCCAGCCGAACTGGTACAACAGTGACAGGACCAACCAGAATTCAGGCGACGCGGACGATTGTCAGAATTGCCCGGGAGCACAATGGACGGGAACCAATGCCACTCTTTCGGAATATGCGTATGATTTTACCCTGAACGCCTCTCTAGGTGAGACCGATCTCACTGTGGAGACCAATGTCGTATTCCGTATCATTTTTCATGCCGACCCTTCGGTCAATCAGGAAGGGGTAGTAATTGATGATTTGGTTGTGGCCGGGCTGGAAGACGATGAGGACGATGACAATGACGGTATTTCTGATGTGCAGGATAATTGCCCGCTTATCAGCAATCAGGGTCAAATGGACAGCGACGGGGATTCCTTTGGGGATGCCTGCGACACCGATGATGATAATGACGGGATTCCCGACGGAGAGGACAATTGTCCTTTTATCGCCAATCCGGACCAGGAAGATGAGGATACGGACGGAATAGGAGATGCCTGTGATTCTGATCAGGACAATGACGGAGTGCTCAATGCTTCCGATATTTGTCCGGACACAGGACAGGATCTGGTCGTTGATGTAACAGGCTGTGCCGTATTTTCATTACCCGCTTCTAACTTCAGGCTTTTAACCAGGGGAGAGTCCTGTATGTCTTCAGACAATGGAAGCCTGGAAATTCAGGCGCAACAGCCTTTAAACTATGTTGCGATCCTCAGTGGTCCAGGCAGCGACACTTCCCTGGCGTTTACCGATTCCACGACTTTTACAGATCTGTCCGCAGGAAGTTACGACCTTTGCCTTACAATTGAGGATGAGCCGGATTATGAACTTTGTTTTGCAGTGATCATCTCAGAGCCGCAGGCGTTATCTGTCACTTCAAAAATCAGCTCGCTGAACAAAGAAGTATCGCTTGCATTGTCCGGCGGTAAACAGTATACGGTGCAATTGAATAATGAAATCTACTATACGGAAGAAGCGGAGATCACATTGCCGTTGTCCAAAGTAGAGAATATCCTAAAAGTAACTACTGACAGCGACTGCCAGGGCACTTACGAGGAATCCATTCTGATCAGCCCGGAGTTGTTCATTTATCCAAATCCGGTTTCCGGCGCAGAATTGGAGCTCTTTCTGGGAGATACCCTTGCGGAGGCGGTCGAACTCAGTTTATTTTCCGTTTCCGGGACAAAAATATTCGTTAAGAATTATACCCCGGCCTCCAGGCGGATAACTTTAAGTGTCGAAGGTCTGGCCAAGGGCGTTTACCTGCTGAATGTAAGGACAGCCGGGGCCCTTAAAAACTTTAAAATTATCAGAAAATGAAGCTTTCCGGGTATATAGCGGCTTTTACTTTGTTATTGGGCATCTATGGATGTGGCAAGGGTGATTCCGATTCCGGACCGCCCCCTGAAGCACCGGCGCCCCTGGCAGCCACCCTGGTGTTTCCGGAAAACAATACGGAGTGCAATGAAGGGGAAATACTTAGCGATACCCAAAGCCGTGTTGAATTCAGATGGAACGCCTCCCAGAATACAGACAGCTATGAAATTCAACTTAAGAACCTGGACGCAGGAACGACAGTCAGGATCACGGCTTCTGCAGAGGCTTCCGAAATAACTTTATTGCGGGGAGTGCCTTATGAATGGTTCGTGGTTTCCAAGGCCAACGGCACTTCGGCCACCGCCCAAAGCGCAACCTGGAAGTTCTATAATGAAGGTCCGGGCATTATTAATTATGCGCCCTTTCCTGCGACAGCGGTTTTCCCTTCAAGGGGTACCACATTAACCGTGTCAGATACAATTATTCTGGAGTGGGCAGGCAGTGATGTTGATAATGACCTTTCGGGCTATGAGATATTTTTCGGCACCGCCAGTGATCCGACGACACTCCTTGACGCAACTCCTCAGAATACCCTTGAGGCAGCGGTTTCCGCAGCCAACACTTACTATTGGCGCGTGATATCTTTTGATACTTCAGGCAATTCCTCTCAATCAGAAATATTCGAATTCAGGGTCGAATAAATTCAGGCCCAGATTCAAATTCCTGAGATCAGGTTTGCCATCTTATCCGGCCACGATAACCTTCAACGGATGTGTTGACTCAATCCCGGCGGTTGGTTTTTCTCAACACCTCCGGCGTTTTTAAACGAAAAATGTGTGTCGGATTTGAAAAATCGCTCAGGAAATTGACTGCTCTGAATTGCGTCGTGTCCAATTCCGGTATAAATATTAAAGGCTGCCTGATCAGGCAGCCTCGTGTACAAAATGAAGTGATTTAGACTTTTTGCGTTCAAGCGAAAATTAGACATTTATTGACCATTTGAAGCCTTTTTGAAGTTGCATAGCAGGGCTATGGAACGAGAAAAAGACGAAAATGGGTGAAAAAGATCAATTTTTTAGCAAAGTGAAAAAGTCTAAATGACTTCAATATATAGTTCTATAATAACAATATCAGGAGGTTCAATTCTTCTGAACCACCAGCGCATAACTTCCGAAAGATCCGGCATCAACCGTATGATTCAAAGTGAAACTTATCTGCCCTATACAGGTCAGGGAAAGTCCGATGCCATCCACGCGGCCCTCTCCGAACTCACATGCGAAACTAACACAGTGCCAGGCTGGTTGCCGGGCTACTGTCACCGCACCCGAATCCGGGTTGATATCAATTACCACATTATAGTTCTGTGCACCTCCGGCATTGGGGTTGGGATGATCAAAAGGATTGACCATAGTGAATTGATTCGCCCCTGGTCCCGCGATTATTTCAAACTGTGCATCTCCCACCGAAGTTTCAAATTCATCCACGGTAATCGTATAAGTACCGGGAATACTGGCAAAATCGACTTCAGGACATTGTACCGATAAACTTACTGCAAGACTTGAACGACTGGTACTAAGTATCTCTGCTCCTTCAACAGCGTTGAGATTCAAGGTAATAACGGATCCGGACTCAGGCAGGTCCGGAGAACCTAAGGTGGTGATGATGATGTCTGTAGTAAACTCCCCTGCCGGGATTACGGGAGACAGGTCACTAATCGTATAGTAAATCGGATCCAGGGTGGTGTTGGCCGCATCCAGTTCAAGTTGTACGGCTCTATCCGAACCTGACAGGGTGGAGACCCCCACAGTAATTACATTTTGGGTATCCGCTGCCGGGTTAAAAATGATGCTAGCTGAGGAAGCCGGATTATTAAATCCGGCAATGGCTCTTCCGTTCTCCGTATCAAAAAGCGGGATGTCATTCTCTTCACAGGAAGAGAAGACGAGTGATACGGTCAATATCACCAGGGCAATATATGTTCTGTTTCTAGTCTTCATGAGTCTTTTATTACAATTAGTAGCCATCATTCTGCGTCAGATTACTGTTGGCGTTCGTTTCCCCGATAGGGATGGGAAGCTGAAATTTAAAATCTCCGGCAGGGAGGGTCTGAATTTCAGCCGGAGTACCGGATCCGTCGATGATATCACCGAAATCAGATCTTTGAACAGACTCACCTCTTCTTTTAATATCAAAAAAGCGATGCCCCTCGAAGGATAATTCTACCCTCCTGTTAAAAGCAATGGCATCATCCAGGGCCTGTCCTGATTCGCCGCTGGTGTAAGAAGTAAAGCGCACATCACGCAACTGATCCAGCGAGGCGAGCGCTTCAGTTTGTAGGCCGAGTTCAAATTGCGCTTCCGCTTTATTTAGCAAAACCTCAGCAGCGCGAATCACTTTTACGTCCACGCGACCATTTACCTGACCTTCTTCACCCAGAAACTTTTTAACGGCATTGTAGTCATTCCCTTGATTGGACCCTAAAAACTGCATCACATTACGGCGGATGTCATTGGGATCAATACTGTTCCAAAAGGCAAAATCAATGGCGTACTCTGAGATAGTGGCACTTGAATTTGACTGGCTGTAGATCACTCCTACATTATTAAAAGTACTTTCCGAACTGGTGTTCACCGCCAGTTCCCATACAATTCCTGCATTGTTTGCATCCAGATAAACTCCTTCCAATTCATCGGGGGTTGCGAGCGGAGTACTTACCTCGTCAGCAGCAGCGATGGCTTCCTGATAGTCCCCGTTATAAAGATACACCCTGGACAGAATCCCGTAAACCGCATCCCGGTCCAGGCGCCCTTCGCCGTTATCGTCGCCGATCAGGCCTGCGGCCTCTTCGAGATCGCCTAGGATTTCTGCATAATTTTCTCCAACGGTTTCCCGTGATGGCTGGGCAAAGGGATCCGCGGTATCCCCATCTTCTACCTTAATGTATACGATTCCGGGGGAAGCATTGGCTCCTGAACTCTGCGTCGGGATCTGGGCAAAAACCCTTGCCAGATCAAAATGCGCATAGGCCCGGGCAGCCAGCGCTTGTCCGAGGATGTTATCTTTCTCGGGACCATCAGCCAGGTTGTCTATCTGGCCGATAACAAGGTTGGCCACATTGACCGCTTCGTAGCCTTCGCTCCAATAGAGGTCTACCGGGGCTCCGGAGTTCGGATTGTATCGGTAATCATAATTGGTCTCATTGGAACGCCTGCCTGTCTGAACAAGAATGACATTGTCGGAGAGGATGTCCGGAACCCCCTGCATTCCGAAAGTCGGATCGGAATAGTAATTCCACAATTGGCTGTAAATTCCATCTACTCCATTCTGAAATGTGGCCACCGAATTAAAAAAGGTTTCCGGATTTCCCTGGGTAAAGGGTTGAAGGTCCTGGATCTCATCATCACAACCCATATAAGTTGCAGCGCCCAGAACGGATATTCCTATAATTATATACTTTTTCATGTCTGTCAATTTTTTAAAATCCAATTTCAACTCCGAAGGTATACGAGCGGGTCTGCGGGTAACTGAACAGAGAAAATTCGCCCGGCACAAAACCAGCGTCTCCGGGTTCGGCTGTTTCAGCGGAACCAAGTCCTATTTCAGGATCCCCCTGATATTCTGTCAGCGTCCAGAGATTCTGCCCTGTTGCATATACACGAAAACCGCTGATCCCAAATCCGTCCAAAAATTTACCGGGGAGATCATAGGAAAGGGTTACGGTACGCAATCTGAGGTAATCCCCCTTTTCCAGGAACCGGGTAGAGGTCTGATCAGCCGTAGCCGCAAAGAGCGGGCTGGGCAGGACATTGGAATCTCCGGGCTGCTTCCAGTAATCAAAGGATTCAACCCTTTGATTGATATCTATGTTCCCAATACTAACACCCTGGGATCGCTGAAAATTCGTTATATAATTACCTGCCTTGTATACAAAATCCCCGCGAAGACCAAAGCCTTTGATATTTAACGAAGTAAAAAATCCCCCTTCCAAATCTGCCGCCGGAGATTTTCCTTCAAGCAGCGTTTGGAACGATGTGTTGTATTCGTTGGTGACAACACCATCTGCATCCAGATAAAGTGGCTCTCCGTTGGCGGGGTTAACACCTGCATAGCGTACAAGGTAGAAAGAATTGATCTCCTCTCCTTCACGCAGTAATGTATTTCCGTTGTTGATATCCTCTCCGTTGACGAGTTCCTTTACCTCATTGTCAAGGAATACGATATTCCCGCCCAGTGACCACCTAAGGTTTTCGTTTCTGATAATATCGGCACTGAGCGACACTTCGATCCCGCTGTTTTCAATTTCACCTATATTAGAGAGAATGGAGTTGTCCTCATCTCCTACAGTTTGAGATATAGGCCGGTTAAGGAGCAGATCATTGGAACTTTTCTTAAAGTAATCTACCACCCCGTTTAAACGGTTATCAAAAAGTCCGAACTCGACACCCACGTCCAGGATCGCCTGAGATTCCCATTGAATCTGAGGGTTTCCCACCCCAACGGGGATGGCTGTAGTAAAGCCGTTGTAGGTGTTAAAATCAAGAAGGTTCAGAAAGTTATAATCCCCTATATTATCATTACCCGACGTACCGTAAGAAGCACGAAGTTTCAGGGTATTGATGGCGGTATCTTCAAGAAATGCCTCGTTAGCGATATTCCAGGCGACACTTGCGCTGTAGAAGATGCCGTATTTATTGTCAGGCCCAAAACGTGAAGAGCCGTCCCTTCTGACCGATCCGGAAAGAATGTATCGCTGATCAAAATCATAATCAACAAACAGACCCTGTGAAAAGAGGATCCGTCTGGCCTCACTGCTTCCCACATCAGTAGCTTCCGCCGCGACATCCTGATACGGCAGATCCGGAGATGGAAATCCACGGCTGCTGCCAAAGACATCGGTAAAGATATTTTCATTGTACTCCAGCAGGAAGTTGGCACTCAGATGATGTTGCTCCCCGAAAGTGTCGGTATAAGAAAATATATTATTGACATTGTACTGAAAGTCGATACTGGACTCGTCGGTTTGAGTACCGGGAAAATTAGCATCCCCGATAAAGCCATCCAGTACCCCACCGACTATCGATCGGTTGGTCCGGTTAAAACGGTTATTGGTTGCCCCGGCAGTAAAGCGGTTAGAAAACATATCCGAGAATTTAATATCGGCAAAAATGTTTCCTATGAGCAGAAAATTCCTGTTGTTTTCAGGTTCTGTCGATAACGCTCTCGCAATCGGAAAACCGGCAGTCGTGGGATTAAAGATTAGTTGACCCTGATCGTCAAACACAAAGTCTCCATTGGCATCACGGAGGTATAAGGGTTCGTAAGGATTATAATCGTACAGAGCCCTGATCGGGTTCTGAGCATTGTTACGGTCTCGCGGAAGATCTGTAGAATTCCGGGTAGCGGATACATTTACCCCAACATTTAACCAATCCTTTGCCTGGTAGGTGGTATTGATACGGGAAGATATTCTTTCAAATCCTTTAATTCTGTCAATGATTCCCGTATTCTTATCATACCCCAGACTTAGAAAATAGGTAAGCTTTTCCTCACCTCCTGAAATGGTCAGGGAATTGGACTGGATAAAAGACTTTCGGAGAAGTTCCTCCTCCCAATTGGTATCGAGGGACCTCAGAATTGCCAGTTGTTCAGGGTTTGCATTAGCTCCTGGCAACGATTGTGCGGCATTCACACCAACTTCAGCAAACTGTCGTTCAAGTTCCAGTTTCTGAGTGGCATTCATCAGATCGAAAGGATCGGGAATTCTTTCTCCGCTTCCAATAGCGGACCTGAAGGTGATTCGGGCATCTCCCGGTTTTCCTGTTCTGGTGGTTATCACTACCACCCCATTGGCACCACGGGAACCATATTTGGAAATGGTGGCCGCATCCTTAAGAATGGAAAAGGACTCAATGTCATTGGGATTGATAGAATTGATATTGTCCGGGTCTATTGGCACCCCGTCGACCACGTATAAAGGTGTCGAACTCGCGTTCACAGAACCGACTCCCCTGATCTGTACGAAGGCGGTCTGCCCGGGACGTCCGTTGGCCGCGGTTACCTGCACCCCTGCGGCCTTTCCCTGCAGAATGTTGTCAATACTGGTTGAGGGGACCATATCCTCAATCTGTTCTCCGGTAACCGTAGAGACTGCAGAGGTTGATAATTCCCTGGATTTCGAGCCGTAGCCGACAACCACGACTTCTTCAAGGGCCTGGGCGTCTTCTTCCATCTGTAGGTTGATGGTGTTTGATACTCCTACTGTCCTTTCTACGGTCTGTTGACCTAAGTAAGTGAATCGCAGTGCCTGACCCAATTCGGCGTTAATAGTGTAATTTCCGTCAAAATCGGTTTGGGTTCCGTTGGTGGTGCCGATGACCAGCACATTAACTCCCGGTAATGGCAGATCCGACTGGTCTGTGACATTACCTGAAATCAATTTCTCCTGTCCATAGGACAGATTTATGCACAACGCCAGAAATGGCGTGAGCATCCAATGTAACTTAGATCTCATTTAATTAGTATTTTGAATTAGCCAGGGGTAAAAATCCTAATTAATAGTTAATAAACCAAGGTGAAGGCCCGATTTACAGGGATCTCGTTAAAAAAAAGGCCATATTTGTGATTTGATCAGAAAGTTTAGAAACCTATTGACTATCTATCAGAATTTTAACATTATCATACAGAATAGTAATTAGTATTTGCAAGAATTGGATTACCTTTAATAATGAAGCATGCTTTTAAGTTTTTTTAATTCAGGAATTGAAGCAGGGACTGATGAGGCAGGCAGGGGTTGCCTGGCAGGCCCGGTCACGGCCGCCGCTGTCATTTTGCCGGCCACCTTTTCAAGTGTAACACTGAATGATTCTAAAAAGGTCTCCCCAAAGACGCGAAATATTTTAAGGCCACTTATTGAAAAGGATGCGATTTGCTTCGGTGTGGCGCACATATCTCCTGGAACTATAGACCGGATAAATATCCTGAACGCCTCTATCCGGGCCATGCATTACGCCCTGGATCAGCTCAAGGTACTTCCGGTAACTATTATTGTCGATGGCAACAGATTTCATTTATATAAGGCAATACCGCACCATTGTATCGTCAAGGGAGACAGCTTGTACTACAGCATTGCCGCGGCGTCCATTTTGGCGAAGACTTACCGTGATGCTTATATGGAGAAGATTCACGAAGAATATCCAATGTATAACTGGAAACAAAATAAGGGATATCCTACCCGACAGCACCGCGAAGCAATCGTTAAATTCGGGCTGACTAAATACCACCGCCTGAGTTTCCGAAGTACCGAACGACTTTTTGATCAGCCCTAAGAAATACCATTGGCTATTTCCGATCTTAATCCGTATCTGTATGGAATAGGATGTAATATTGGTTGTGCCCGGGTAACCAGAATGGTTGGTTTTGGTCCTTTTATTCTGCTACCGGCACAATATTAAATATAGTAATTTAGGCTTCAAATTTTGTTTATGCTGATTAGAATAACAGCGCTGGTGTTGCTCATAATTCTCGGGTCCTGCCGGCCGGAAACTAAAAACAGGGATGGTCAGCTATCCTATATCCCAGCCGATGCAGCGATGATCCTCAGGATCAATAATGTGTCACTCCTAAAAAGTGAACTCAAGAATAATGGGGTGCTTGCCTCTTTTGAGGGATCCACAATCTACAAGGCATTAAGAGAACAAACGCGATTTCTTAATTATATCAGGGCAGATCACAATGGGTGGCTTGCCTTTGTTTCTTCCGCCCCAGACTCCCTGCATTACCTCTTTACAACCTCAAACAGCCCGGTCCTTTGGAAATGGGATTCCACTGCGGTCGATTCGTCAGCGATGACCTCATACAATAATCATAAGATTATAACTTATAAAGTAGAAGACGCCGATATTTATATGGCAATCGATGGAAATACGTGCCTGATAAGTTCGTCTGCGGAGCTCCTCGCCAGGGCGCTGGAAGCATCGGAAAAATACAAGATGGATCCGGAACTGGCAATCCTGTATCAGGCCTCCAATAAAAAACGGCCTGCCACTATGTTTCTGCGGTCAACATCCGAAAATGGGTGGCTGCAGAAAATTTTCGAGATGGGTGAATCACCCACCCCACCTAAATTCTCGGAATGGATGTCTTTGGATCTGGGCGGGAGCCAGGGAGATCTGCTTTTGCAAGGGATCGCGCTGACCACAGATTCATTGAATACCTATCTCAGCCTCTTTAAAAATACCCGGCCGTCACCACATCGTACGCCACTTATAGCGCCGTCTGAAGCCGATGCTATCTATTCCATGATCCTTGGAAACAATTTTGATAAGAATAGGGCAGCCTATCTGGATATGGAAAACAAAGGAGATACGGCTTTCAGTTCTACGGAGGAAATAGGGTATATCCATATTGATGGAAAAAAGGCCGTGCTTATCCACGCCGGCGATGCGGAAATGATTTCCGGTTTCCTCGATGCAAACAGAAAGGCAGCCGAGGAGTACCAGGGTAATGAAATTGTGGAATTGACCCGAACTTCTTTTCTTGATGAAAGTTTCAGGCCCTTGGTTCAGGATTTTAAGGCAGCCTATTTTACGGTCCTGGAGAATTCTTTTGTTTTTGCTTCTGAGTCGTCTACTTTGCGACAATTTATCAATGCCTACAACCGGGGGGAGGTTTTTGAAAAAAGCGAGGATTACACCACCCTTGCGGGTGATCTTTCAACTGCTGCCACCATTCAGTTTATTGGCAATGCCAGAGGATTGACTTCCGTATTGGATGATAAAATAAATGATTCCCTGCAAGCCGATATAAACAAGACGGCTTCTTCCGGACTCAGTTATGCTGGCCAGATTGTAGCTGAAGAAGATTTTTTCCATCTTCAGCTGATTGTCAGAAAAAAGGCAAAGACCACAGACTCAGATGCCACCTCCAGGGTATTTTCGATAGAGCTGGATGGCGAACTCACCAGCGATCCTCAATTTGTTATGAACCACAGGAACCGAAATCAGGAAGTCATTGTTCAGGATGCAGAAAATTACCTCTACCTGATCTCGACAGAGGGCAAAGTTCTCTGGAAGAAAAAACTGAAAGGCAGATTACAGGGCAAAATTACCCAGGTTGATCTGTTTAGAAATGGCCGATGGCAACTGGCATTCACCACGGACAATCAATTCCTTATTCTTGATAGAAACGGCGATGAAATATCAAATTTCGCAAAAGAATATCCGGGTGGAAATCTGAATCCCCTCGCCGTATTTGACTATGAGAACGACAGGAATTACCGTTTTGTGGTAACCCAGGGCACGCATGTCGAGATGTTTAACAACAAAGGCAGAATCGTAAAGGGATTTGCTTTTACGGAAGCCGAACATCCCGTTATTGCCGCTCCGCAACATTTCAGAATCGGCAGGAAAGACTACCTGTTGTTTAAATTGGAAAATGGCTCGTTGAAAATTCTCAGCAGGGCAGGTAAGTCACGGATACACATTGAAACCCCGATCCAATTCTCCGATAACCCGGTCATGTTATATGATAATAAATTTACCCTGACGGACAAAAGTGGGATGTTGCTGGCGATAGACGAAAAGGGTAAGATCAGTCAAACACAGATGAACCTGAGTCCGGATCACGGTACGGACGCAAGCAGCAAATCGCTGGTGGTCATGGATGATAATGAACTGAGCATTAAGGGTAATAAAATAGGCCTGGATCTTGGGGTGTATACCAAACCCCAACTATTTTACATCAATGACAAAATATATGTTGCCGTTACTGACCTGCAGGCACAAAAGGCCTACCTTTTTGACAGTAATGCCGATCCCATTTCAAACTTTCCGGTTTTTGGTGCTTCCGCCATGGACATGAAAGACATGGACAATGACGGGATACCGGAAGTAGTCACCCGGGAACAGGAGAATTCTCTGGTCGTCTACAAATTGAACTGACAGCTCCCCCGGTACCGATTATAGACAATTTAAAACCGATCATACATAATTTAATGTGGTTAGCATCAAATTAATTATATTTAAACAACTTAATATCACATAATTATGAAGATGCCTACAAGGTTGATAAGATTATTCCTTACCATGGTGCCGCTGTTTTTGCTCACTCCGGATGTTCACGGACAATTGCTTAAAAGATTAAAGAAAAGCGCGGAAAGGGCAGCTGAACGTACCATTGAAAGGAGAGTGGATGAGGAGGCCTCCGAAAAAACCGATGCGGCCCTTGACAGCATTCTGGAGCCCGGCACTGAGCAGGAAATTGATGAAGTGGAAGATGAGGGTGAGCTCCCCGTACCGGAGGAGGAAGTCCTGGAATCTGAGACAGGTTCAGAACCGTCAGCTGTTTCAAAAGTGCCTGAAAAAGGAACTCCCGGGACCTTTAAGGTATATACCAACTATGACTTTGTAGCCGGAAATAAATTAATACTCTACGAGGATTTTTCAGTGGACAAGATTGGGGATTTTCCCGCAAAATGGAATACCAATGGCGCCGGAGAGGTAGTTAAAATCAACGAGGGGGAAGAAAAATGGTTGCAACTTGCCAATGAGACAACCTACATCCCAGACCTCGCGGGGACGCTTCCCAATGATTATACCCTGGAGTTTGACATGATCACGACCGGCCTGAATAAGGACACCGGATCTTTAGCACGCATCATCATCACTCTGGATGACAACAATATGCTTAGAAGGGGTAGCGATTTTGCAGAAGTGAGTCTTCCTTTATGCCAGTTTACGGATGCCGGGGTGTATGTAGGCAATTATTTTAACGATGAAAACACTGTCCGAAACTATATACTTAAGGATATTCGCAAAGACGTATTGCAACGTGCCCATGTGGCGATTGCTGTAAACGGCCCCAGATTCCGGATGTGGATGAATGAAAGAAAACTGGTCGATCTTCCGAGGTTTATTGTTAGCGGATTGCCCAAATATATAAAGTTTGATCTTGCCGGAATGCTTGGCGAAGACAGCGGACAATTTGCCTTCCTGACCAATATTAAACTGGCAGAAGGAGGAGAAGACCTGCGTAGTCTGCTCGTAAAAGAAGGAAAATTTTCTACTACCGGCATTCTGTTTGATCCGGCCTCCGATAAAATAAAACCGGAATCCTATGGCACCCTTAAACTGATCTCGGAAGCCCTGGTATCAGAAAGCAACATGCAGATTCATATTATTGGTCACACTGACGCAGATGGTTCTGAAGAAAGTAACCTCGACCTTTCTAAAAGAAGGGCGGATGCCGTTAAAAATAGCCTGGCACAGGAATTTGGCATTTCCGGAGACCGTCTGAAATCAGACGGCAAGGGAGAATCAGCCCCGGTTTCTGATAATACGACCACATCGGGAAAAGCTGAAAATCGAAGGGTGGAATTCGTAAGGATGTAACGAATGATTTCCTGTGTAAAAAGCAGGTTGTGTCAGTAGCGTGACAAGCGGCACGAACGCTTTCTCTTAGAATAACCCCTTCGGCCATCCCTGCCGTTTGCAAACTTTGGGGAACTGAAGGCAGTGGTTTGTTACTGTAAAAATAACCGTGGCTCCGATGATTCTGGTACTTATTTGATATAAATCAATTTTAATTATTATACAATGAAAAAAGCGCTTCTTATTCTCTCATTACTTTGCTCTTACTTCATGGGGATGGCCCAGGATAACTGCAGTAAGTTTTATCCCATGGAGGAAGGTACTACCATGCAAATGACCCTTTATGATAAAAAGAACAAGCCTTCCGGCGTCATTGATTATACCGTAAAAGAGGCGGGTGACGACAAGGCCACCATGGCCTTTGAAATGCATGATGAAAAAGGTGAGCTCCTGAGCAGCTCTGAGTATCATATTGTGTGTAAGGAGGATGGGGTTTCAATCGATTTCAGCTCTCTCATGTCTCCGGCTTTGATGGAACAATACAAGGATGTGGAAGTTGACATGACCGGCACGGAATTGATACTTCCGAATAATCTGGGTGTAGGTCAAACCCTTCCTGATGCAGATGTACTCATGAATATTAAAATGACCCCCATCAATATGAAGATGACGAGCAAGATGTTTAACAGGAAAGTCGTTTCTCAGGAATCGCTTACCACACCCGCAGGGACCTTTGACTGCTATGTTATCACCTTTGACAGTGAAACCAAGATGGGGGTGAAAATCAGCTCGAGCGGGAAACTCTGGCTCGCCGAAGGCGTGGGGATGGTCAAGCAGGAAACTTACAATAAAAAAGGCGATTTTGCAGGAGCCACGATACTAACTGAATTCTCTAAATAGGCTCTACCCCCGGGGTCGGATAAACGGTGTCCGGAAACTAACAATTTACCGGAGGAACATTAATGCGTGCCCAGAATGTGAAAGATTCGTGTATCTTTA
>JBGTMS010000063.1:0-20976 GCA_041743425.1 Zeaxanthinibacter sp.
AGATCGATTATGAGAAGCAGCTTTTTGTAAATAGCAAGTCAGAATTAAAGGAAAGATGGAGGAAGCAGTTAAAATACGCTACCATGGGTACTTATGATTCAAAACTTGACCTTGCCAACTCGGATTCGGACCTGACAGAAGACAGCGGTAATGAGGATGAGAAAGATGCCGGCGAGCAGAATAAGGGTGGAAAGTCAGTCAAGTTATCTCCTGCCCAAGCCGAAATTGCCTCCAGGGAATCGACCCTGAAAACGCTGGATGAGTTTTTTGATTTTATTGATGATATGGAAAGAAAAGACTGGTTTGTCCAGTATATCAATACCATTGTTGATAAATTCGATCCGCACACTTATTATTTTCCTCCCGAAGACAAGGAAAAGTTCGATATCAGCATTCGTGGTAATTTCGAGGGAATCGGAGCCCGGTTGCAGAAGAAGCCGGAGGGAGCGATGATCGTAGAGATTATCTCAGGGGGTCCGGTCTGGAGAAACCAACAGCTTGAAGTGGGGGATGAAATCCTAAAGGTGGGCCAGGATGGGGATCCTTCTGTGGACATTGTAGGAATGCGCATTGACGATGCCATCAAATTGATTAAGGGCCCCAAGGGAACTATTGTTGATCTTACCGTTCGAAAGGTGGATGGAACCATAGAAAATGTGTCTATTACCCGGGATGTGGTCATGCTGGAGGAATCTTATGCCAAATCGGCCACGGTAATCAAAGGAGATCAGAAATTTGGATTGATCAACCTACCCAAGTTCTATGTTGATTTCGATGATTACAGTGAACGTAATGCCGCTACAGACGTTGCACAGGAAGTGGAACGCCTGAAACAGGCCGGGGTTGAAGGACTGATCCTCGACTTACGTGACAACGGCGGCGGGGCACTCAAAACAGTGGTAGATATGGCCGGCCTGTTTATTAAAGACGGACCTGTCGTACAGGTACGCTCATCCGGGAAAGAAAAGGATATTTATGAAGATAAGGATGAAAGAATTCAATGGGATGGTCCGCTTGTGATACTGGTCAATGAACTTTCAGCCTCAGCTTCTGAGATCCTGGCCGCAGCGATGCAGGATTATAAAAGGGCTATAGTTATAGGCAGCAAGCAGACTTTTGGTAAAGGAACCGTGCAAAATGTCATCCCTCTGGAAAACATTGTCCGAAGCAACGAGCATGGTGATCTTGGTGCCATCAAACTGACAACACAGAAATTTTACAGAATAAATGGAGGCTCTACACAATTGGAAGGCGTAAAAAGTGACGTGATCATTCCTGATAAATACAGTTATATCGATCTGGGAGAAAAAGACCAGCGAAACCCACTCGGATGGGACAAAATCACAGCCGCGGATTTTCAGCCCTGGGATGGTTATATTGATTTTGAAGGTACCATTCAGAACAGTACCAGAAGGATGGCTTCCAGCCCTCAGATCAAACTCATAAATGAAAATGCCGAATGGTTAAAGGAACAACAGGATGAAACGGTGGTTTCTCTTAATTACAAGGCCTATAAGGATGAAGAGCGAAAAGATAAGGAACGTTCTAAGCATTTTAAATCCCTGACAGATTACGATTCAAGACTCAATTTTGAATCTTTGAAGTATGAAGAGGATCTGTTTACCAAGGATTCAGTCCTTAGAGAAAAAAGAGACAGGTGGCATAAAAATCTTGCAAAGGATGTTTACGTTGAAGAGGCCGTTAATATCCTTCAGGACCTGAAACTAAATAATATTAAGCATGGCAAACTTGCCAGCGTAAAAGGATAGATTCCCTGCATGACTACCTTTAAAGGCCCGAATATTTTTCCGGGCTTTTTTTATTCGTTTAAATCGTTTTCACTGCCTGTACTGAGTCCATAACGGCAACTGCTTTGTAGGCTGCTCTGAAATAAAAATGTATCTTTCTGAAGCATCCATAATCCGTATTGTCAATGAACGCCTGCCATTCCTTTTCCGGCTTTAATCAATACTTCGCCGCAGCGGTGTTGCTTTTTCTGGTTGCATGTTCGGGCGAGGATGATCCGGTAGATCCGGTTCCACCGGCCCCGGAAGTATTGCTCGAGCTGATTGATAATTCAGAGGTCACTTTGAATCCTACCGGTTATGCCCCCCTCTCTGCCATAATTACGCTTGAAACCAAGGAAGAAGTGAGCTTGCAATTAAAGGTGGAAGGCAGGAACGGACCTGAATCGGATGTTATAGTGGAAATCCCCGGAGAGGCAATCCAATTCAGCATTCCCGTGCACGGGCTCTATGCGAACCATGACAATAAGGTCACCCTTACTTTTACCGGAGGCACAGGTGAGGCGCTTGGAGAACAGAGATATACCATTCCAACGGGCCCGGCACTGCAGGATCTGCCATTCATCACGATCCAGCAGGCAGACCGGGAGGCCATGGAGCCCGGAATGACACTGGTGAGCTATTTTGGCCATGCCGGCTCCCCGTATCCTCAAAGACCTTTTATTTTTGATTCCTATGGTGATATCCGATGGTATCTCGATTTCAAAACCCATCCTCAATTGCAAAATTTATTCTATGATGACGGAATGGAACGACTTGCGAATGGGAATTTTTATTTTGGTTCCGGAGGGGAAACGGTCGGATCGCCGGCGGATAATAAAGTATATGAGGTTGATTTATTCGGGACGGTAGTGAATACCTGGGACATGCCGGGGTATTCCTTTCATCATGAAGTGTTTGAAAAGCCCGATGGCAATTTTCTGGTTACGGTCAGCAAACAGAATGCACCTACCATTGAGGACTTTATAATTGAAGTTGATCGGGTGACCGGGGAAATTATCCGGGAATGGGATCTGAATGTCTCGTTGCAGAATACCCGTACCGCCCTTACAATGGATGCGAATGACTGGATACATGTCAATGCAGTGAGTTACGATCCTTCGGATGACGGCATCCTTATCTCCGGTCGAACTCAGGGGGTGGTAAAACTTAGTCCTGATAATGAGGTGTTATGGATCATGGGGCCTCACCGCGGATGGGATCTTTCCGGGAATGGCATCGATTTAAATCAGTATCTGCTTACGCCTTTGGACCAAGATGGGCAACTAATTACCGCCCTGCCTGTTTTAGACGGTACCGGAAACCATCCTGATTTTGAATGGAATTGGTATCAGCATGCCCCTTCTGTAACGGCAAATGGCAACATCCTTGTGCTTGACAATGGTGATAACAGGAATTATGTGGCTTCCGGCCCTTATAGCAGGGCAGTACTCTACCAGGTGGATGAAGAGAATCTGACGATACGGCAACTCTGGCAATATGGGAAAGAGCGGGGTGCTGAGGCTTATTCAAGTATTGTCTCCGATGCGGATTACCTGCCAGCCGCGAATCATGTTCTGTTTTCGCCCGGAGCGATAAATTATAACGGAGGGGCCTACGGCAAATCTATTGAAGTTTCAGTCGATACCGGGGAGGTGCTATTTGAATCAACGATCATCCCTCCAATCGCCTTCTTCGGGCTCATATCCTTTCACCGGACCGAACGGTTGCCTCTATATCCGGAATAGTTTCCTAAATATGTTTTTTGGGATTATGCCCGCCATGTCCATTGGAAGTGTCCTCCGGGGGTAACACAGCTATTGAATAAGGTTTACATGTGAATTGATCGTCACCCGCTATTGCAATACCTAACCCTCGATAATTTCCTGACGTTTTGGAAAAATCGGTGAGAATACTATTAGGAAACTTCGTACCAATCTTAAACGTTAACTGCGGTTAGAGCGTCAGATAACGGCAAGCTTCTTTAATTGCCGCTGGTGCTCTGCCAACTGCCGGAAGCCGGACCGATAATCCAGGTATGGAACGCCTTGCATTTTATGGTTCATCCTACTGATCCGGTACATATGGGCAATATGACGTGCCAGTTCTTTCCAGGCAAAAAGAAGCGAGTGTCTCGGGTCGTAGATATGCGTTGGCTCGCTTTTTGCGCCATTGAGTTCGACGATCAGAAATTCCTCTCCTTTTTCCAATTGTGGCAAACTCTGATACATGATATCCAGCCGCCCGTAATAAAAACCGTCAATACGGGTACAGACGCTATCCATCAGGGCGGTCAGTCGGTCATTGATGAGATGGCTGATATCTGTGAATTTGGCCCCCCGGCTATGGCTGCCATAAGGCATGAGTACCACCTTCTCGCCTCTGGCCGGAATGGTTTCAGACATTTGCGCGTGTTCTTTCCTCAACGTTTTCAGCTTGAGTTGGTATCTCGGGTTTGATTTTACCAGTGACTCAATGGAAGAAGCCCCGTCGCCTGTCACTGATACCATTTCCTTTGATACAATACCGGTGATTTTTCCTCCCGGGGCATTGGGGTATCTGATGTAAAAGACGCCGATTTCATTGGGCAGGTCTATATAATCCTGTATCAGATAATCAAAGTCAGCCAAACGGTTATATTCGATCAACTCTGTCAGATTATGGATCTTTTTAACGGCACTGCCGCGCAGCCCGACATCCGGTTTGACAATCAGCGGATAGGTCAATTGTTTTGCACTTAGCAGACTTCCCAGTCCGCTTCTGGACATTACTTTTTCTACCAGTAAAGTATCTGGATAGTATTTCTGCGGGATAAGGTCATACACCTTTTTTTTAGACTCCATCACAAATCCCCCGTTTTTGATGGAGGGATTCACTGCATTGAAAAAGAACAAGGATCGGGAACGGATCGCATAGTAGAGCCAGAGCGGATAAATGGGCACATAGATCAATTGAAAAGGCCAGTATTCCCAATGGATTAATTTGTGATAAAACAACCGGAATTTGTTCACGGACATACGGCCATAATTTTTGAAAATTCAGTGGGGGGCTGTATCTGCAGATAGGTCATCAACACCCTTTCCTGATCGATCCTGGTTTGGGTAATGCTCACTGTTCTCAGGGCATTATCCCTGTTCATCATCAGCCCGTTTTGCGGATCATCTTTCCCTGTGCTGCTATGAAATAAAAGCATTTCCCCTGCCGATATCATAGATTTTCCCGAAAGAAAGTCACGGAACCATTTTTCTCTCCTACGTCTGATCTCTTCTGAATAAAGAGTTACCGAGGACCATAGGTAGTTCCTCTTCGTTTCCAGGGTTATAGTATTTTTTCTACTACCGTTCCAGGAAAGCTGGGAGAGTTTTTTATTATTCAGAAGAATGATGGTAAGCGGTTCAATCCCCTTCAGCACAATCCTTTTCCAGTGGTCAATCGGGGAAGGAGCCGCAGCAATTTCAGTCAGAATCAGGCCCCTGCTCTTGCGATAATGCAGCGCAGGTAAGTGCTTTTCAGTCGCCCCGTTAAGCAATACGGCTGCATTGCCAAATTGGTCTGCCGTGAACCAACTGCCTCCACCCAGTGGATCCTTGGGATATAGTAGTCGTTTGGTTTCAACAGAATAGATTTCCGGTGGCAGGGCAACGGGCCTGGCCGATCTTTCATCCCTGTTAGAGGTGATAATAATTTCCGTTGATGTCCCTATGTAGCTTACTGTGCACATTCCTTACGCTCTTTATAAGCAATGGTTGATGGAGCCACACCGAAATTTGCAGGAATATGTATGTTCCCGTATTTCTGTACAGCGATCTTTATTAGGGCCTGATGGTGAATGCTGTGCTCCAGGTTATAAAGAAGCTCCCTGTAATAATTGCTCTTAATGGTCAGGTTGCTCTCGTCAAGTGTTTGCTGAAGAAGAATTTCCTTATCCGGTTTTTGCAAGTGTACCTGGATCCAGCTTATTTTTTTCAAGGCAAACGCCGCGCGTTTTGCCATTAGACGGTCACGATCGCGGTGGTCATAGTTTACCTTGCCCTTTCCGTAATGAACAATAAGGCAACTAAATATTTCAATTACATGGCGATAATGATCTCCAATAGTAGCGTTTCCAAGTTCGGGACAAGGCGCAGCGTATTGTTCATCTGTTAACTGATCAAGTAGATACCGGAGCTCGTCAAAATTGGATTTTATTGCGGAAAACAACATATAAGCTATACATTTTTTGGAATGAGTGATTTTCTGAATAACAAAAATAGGGCACAACAGACCAGAGTAATAACGGCGAGAATAAAAAGCAGACCTCCGTCATTCCTGACCTCAACTCCAAGGACAAAAATATGGGAGAGGATGGCCCCGATCATTAAAAGTACTCCGAGACTTGCGCCGGTTGTTGCTGTTCTGGGATACAACAGCAAAAAAGCCGTCAATAGTTCAAAAACACCCAAACCTATGCGTCCGTATGGCTCAGCCCCAAGGGCAGTGAAAATATGAACCGCATCAGGGTCAGCTGTAAATTTAAAATACAGCGTCTGAAGTAAAATAACCGCTGGCACGATACGCAGGAACCAAGAGTAAAATTTAGTTTTCATTCTTATCGTGATATGAACTGTTAACTATTTCAGTCCAATTCGACTCCGCTTGCGCTTGCAGCGACTGCTCATCTTCGTTCCATTTCTGTAGGGTGTCTGAAAAAAAAGTATGGTAGAATAAGTAAAGCCTGCCATCTTCGATTTTAAAGGATTTCGGGTTGATACTCACCTTATCTCCGGAATCACCCATCGCGTAAGCGCACCAACCGCCATACTCCGGTTCGTATGCCTCAGAATCAGCCTCCAGTAATTGCCTATTCTTTTCTGAAGAGCAATAATATATAGCACCGTCCACCGCTACCGCAAACTCTTCCTTCCCTTCCACCGCCGTTCCTTGTTCAAAATAGGCAACGGGATCATAACCCTTGATGGCCACGCTGTCCTTAAGATTCCGCAGATCGTTCCCTTTTTGGGCAAAGAGGGCCATGTTAAAAAGCAAAAAAATACACACGTTTACAACAACTTTCATAAGTCAACTTTTAAGGAGACTCCGGATAGGAGGCTGTCTGTTTGTCTTACTACAAAAAAACACCTTACAGTCTTGCCGCAAATATTGTGTGTAACATCAGGGGAAGTCAATGACAGAAAGATACTTTTTATTTCTAAAATCGGAAGCGGCTTCCCGGGATTATTTTGCCGTGAATAATGGATAAGCCATTGAAACTGGATTTTTCCCATGATAGAGAGAATTATTGTCATTCAGGATCAGGGAAAGAGAATTTTCGACTTAAAAAGCGTAACCGTTATTCATGATATTTATTAATCCTGCCGCGATAAGGGACCTGCTTCAACAGAGATATTTTTATTGCCCCATATGCTCTTTGGAAACCTGATCAGGAAAACTTTCTGACAATTCCTGTAATTTTGGCTGAATGTATTTTTGGCAAAAGGGCCTTTGCGGATCCTTTGCGTAATAATCCTGATAGGCAGGAGGAGAAGCCCTGAACTTTCTTAATGGCACCACCATTGTTATGACCTTTCCTTTCATGGCAGCCTTCAGTTCCCCAAGAAGTTCCTCTGCTTTAGTGGCTTGTGCCTCTGAGAAGGTATAGACGGCGGAGCGGTATTTATTTCTCAGAGGGTGGTCAGAATTGCTGCTATGAGTATGAAGATGAATGCGGATGAGATCCTTTAGGGGTAGGGTGGAAGGGTCAAATTCGACCAAAACACCTTCAGAAAATGAGATGGCCTCTCCGGTGGAGGACAGAAAGCCCTGGGTTACGGTATGTACACCTTTCAGAACGCTAAATACCGCTTCCGTACACCAATGACACCCGCCTCCAAATCCAATTTTTTCTTTAGCCGGCATAAGCTGCATTCATCTCATAATTCCTTAAAAACCGGATAACCCGTTCTTCCGGCATTTCGCATGGAATAAGCCTTTCTATGTTATCAGTGATGTAATAATTAAAACTGATAAAACTGTTACCTCCAAGATGTCTGGCAAAGACTTTAAAACTTCGTCCCTTATTGTGAATTGAAACGGTGACACCATGGCGTCTTCCTTCAAAAGTCACCTCTGAATAACCTTCAGGGAGGCCTTCGATATATTTTTGCAGGGGTATCAACCTATAATAGAATTCCATTTTGCACTGCGACGGGCTACAGATTGAATGAAGCGACATTCTGCGACTGCGGTAAATCCGTCCTCCGTCAGTTTTTCAAAAGTGGCTTCCACCAATTTCCTGCCAATACCTTTACCCCTTAATTCGCCGGGTACTTCCGAATAAATGAGGTGCATTTTTCCGGATCTCATGCGATAGTCAACGATTGCTTCCTTACCGGAAACCTCAAGAATAAATCGTTGATTTTCAATATCGTGTTTAATAGCCATGCGCTGATATTTAATGTTTGTTGCCGGTGGGGCTGCTAATTCCCACTGTTCTTTATTGGGACGGATTTCAATTTATCGGCGTGCATTTTACGCAATTTCGCCAGTTTAGGAGTAATCACAGCGCTGCAGTAACCCTGTGATTTGTTATTGTTATAATAATCCTGATGATATGCTTCCGCCTCATAAAATTGGCCGATCGGGCTGATTTCTGTCACTATTGGCTGCTCATAATATTGTGCCATCTTATTTACAACCGATTGGGCAATTTCCTTCTGCCTGTCTGTGTGATAGTAGATCACAGAACGGTACTGGGTGCCGCTGTCAGCGCCCTGCCGGTTCAGGGTAGTTGGGTCATGGCTTGTCATAAAGATCACTAACAGGTCCTCGTAGGCCACTTCCTCCGGATCGAAAAATATCTGTATAACTTCTGCGTGCCCTGTCAGTCCGGAGCACACCTCTCTGTAGGTAGGTTTGCCAGGCGCTTGCCCCCCCGTGTAGCCTGAAATTACTTTTTTGACTCCCTTTATTTCAAGGAATACAGCTTCTACACACCAGAAGCAACCGCCCCCCAAGGTTGCCATTTCTTCTGAATTACTTTTCATAGCTAACGTCATCTTTTAAAATTTCCATTGATTCCGAATTAATGCAATATCGCAAACCTCCCGGTTCGGGTCCGTCGGGAAAGACATGGCCCAAATGCGCGTCGCAGGTATTACACATAACTTCAACACGCACCATTCCATAGGCAGTATCCTTCTCATACTTTATGGCATTCACTACAATTGGTTGCGTAAAGCTAGGCCAGCCTGTACCGGATTCAAACTTGATAGTGGAATCAAATAAAGGGGTGCCACAGCATACACACGTATAAGTGCCAGGATCATGTCGACTGCACAAAGCGCCCGAATGAGGTGCTTCCGTCCCTTTTTTCCTGGTAATCCTGTATTGCTCCGGACTGAGTTGTTCCCTCCATTGGGCTTCTGTTTTTTCTGTTCTTTGATTCGGTTTTGGATTGCCGTTTACGGCAAAATGCATGATATCTTTCCAGCTAAGCATTTTTTTTTATTAAGGATCATTCAATGAATAAATGTAACAAAATTTTAACCGTAGATCCACCATTATCTTAGATGGGATCACCGGACACTTTTAGTCGAAATCATTGTCGATGCCTTACAATTGGCACGAACAATCGTTGTGCTATCTTTGAAGGATGATTCCTCCCCGATCCGCGCGCACCGACAGGATGGTTTATACCCTCCTTCTGATCCTTTGCATTACAGGATTCTGGCTTTTTGAAAATTACGAACCTCGAAAAGGGAGCACCCCTGAACCTGTCGGGACAAACGCACCCGGGATTCCTGAATTCATACTTCCGGGAAAAACCAAAGGTACCCTGGTCAGGCATCAGTATTACTGGTTGTCGTATCAGGAATCATTTGAACAGGCAGAGTGGGTGGCATATGTCCTGCTCGACACCCACCTTACCGACCACCGGAGAAAACGTCCATTTTTCAGAGAAGATCCCCTGCTATCCAGCAGGTCCGCGGCATGGACCAATTACAAAGGTACAGGTTACGACCGTGGGCATCTTTGTCCGGCAGGGGATCGAAAGTTCTCAGGAACGGCTTATGAAGAAACTTTTCTGACAAGTAATATTTCACCGCAGGACAAGCGCTTTAATGCCGGAATATGGAACCGGCTCGAAATTCAGGTCAGGGCTTGGTGCAGGTCATATGGCGAAGTCTATGTGGTCACCGGGGGCGTGCTTAAAAACGGCCTGCCCGTTATTGGGGAGGAAGCCATTGCTGTGCCGGAAATGTATTATAAGATTGTCGCACGCGGAAAGCAACAGGACCTGAAAATATTGGCCTTTCTTGTTCCCAACAGAGATAGTGACCGACCCCTGAAGGAATACAGGGTTTCTGTAGATGAGGTGGAACGGGCCACCGGTATTGATTTCTTTAAATCCCTGCCCGAATTGCAACAGAAAATTTTGGAATCTTCTATGCCGGCAGGGGAATGGATTTTCTGACAGGGACTTCTGTATACCTTAATGCAGATATAAATTTTTTGATGATAGAAGAGGTACTGCCTAGTTCCATTCATTGAGCCGGTTGGCGTCCAATTTAAGGAAAATAAAAAGCAGGGCTGTAAAACCTAATAGTCCAGATCCTCCATAGCTGATAAAGGGCAAAGGGATTCCAATGGTGGGTAATACCCCCGTTACCATGCCAATATTTATGAAATAATGGATAAGCAGAATGGAAATCACACCGTAACCATACATCCTGCTGAAACCATTGCGTTGTCTTTCTGATAGGTATACCAGCCGCAACATCAGGAGAGTGAAAAGTACAATGACCATAGAGGTGCCAAGGAAGCCCCATTCTTCCCCAACCGTACTGAAGATATAGTCTGTATGTTGTTCTGGTACAAAGTCGCCCTTGGTCCGGGTTCCTTCGAGAAAACCTTTTCCAAAAAATCCTCCGGATTCAATGGCCTTTTCTGACTGATAGGTATTATAACCGATGGTTTTTCTGATTTCCTCCAGCTTGTCCGGGTCTTTTTCCAGGCGGAGCCATAGGCCGAACCGGTCTCTGTGGCGCTGCTCAAAAACATTGTCGAATACAAAATTGACGGAAAGTGAAAAGACGATGGCAATAATCAGGAAGGTAAGCAAAGGGAGAATGGGCACTTTAAAGGACGATTTTTTTACCAAAAGAAAGCAGGCGATCATCATCCCTATACCTATACCGACCCAGGTGGTGCCGAACATAAGAGTGGTGATAAACACCAGGACGACCAGCATGACCATTCCGAGATAGTAAAGGGGCAATCCCTCACGAAAAATTACCAGGATGAGGGCAAAAAATACAAGGGCACTACCGGGGTCAGGTTGCGGGATAATCAGAATAGCGGGTATCAGGATAATAAGGATGGCGTACATCTGATCCTTACCGGTCTTTATATCCGTTTGTATGTCACTTAGGTATTTTGCCAGAGCCAGGGCCGTGGTTACCTTGGCAAACTCCGAGGGTTGCAGATTGAAAATTCCAAGATCATACCAGGACGTGGCACCTGCAATGGTTTTGCCGAACAGAAATAGCCCGAGGAGCATAGCCATAGACACCAGATACAGCAGGCTCGAGAATCGTTCATAAAAACTGGCATCAAGGGCAAGGATAATGATAATGCTTGCCAGGCTTAAGGCGATGAAAAGTAGCTGCTTTCCGTAAATTTGTGTAAAATCGAAAATGGATGTATTATCCCCGGAAAAAGTGCTTGAATAAATATTTATCCAGCCAATACTGACCAAAAGAAGATAAAATAAAATGGTAAGCCAGTCGATACGTTTTAGGACGCTCCTACCAGACATGCTCGTTAATCTTGAATTCTTCTCCCAGGTAAGGCTTGGCATATTCCCGTTCCAGGTTTTTCTCCAGCATGCGTTTCTCCAGGTCCTTCCTGCTTATTTCCCCTTTAATATATTTCTCTATCATGAGAGAGGCAATGTGTCCCGCATACCGGGCACCGAAATAGCCATTCTCAATATATACCGCAATGGCGATCTTTGGATTATTGACCGGGGCGAAAGCGACAAAGACAGAATTATCAGTTAACTGGGTTCGTACCCCGTTAATAATAGTGAAATTCTCAACGGTTCCTGTTTTGCCCGCGATTTCAATTCCTGGAATCTGTAAGCCCTGAGCAGTACCCTTGATATAAACATCTGCCATTCCATCAACGACAGGATCAAAATGCTTCTTATCTATGGTAGTGTGTACCGGTTCTGTAAACCTTGGAATGGAAATATCCTTATTTTCAACTTTCTTTAGCAGGTGGGGCACAAAATAAAACCCACGGTTGGCTACGGCGGCTGTCATATTTGCGAGTTGCAGCGGAGTGGCCGCCACTTCTCCCTGTCCTATTGAATTCGAAATAATATAGGAGGAACTCCATCGGTTATCGCCATACCATTTGTCATAATATTCTTTATCCGGAATACGGCCGGGTCTTCCTGTATAAATATCGGAACCAAGATATCCTCCCAGGCCAAAACTTTTCATGTGCTTTTCCCAAACATCCATTCCCTCGTCTGTCGTTGGGAACTTGTCGTATATCTTGCGAAAGGTGCCCGCGAAGTACGCATTGCAGGATTTGAAAATACCAACATTCATATTGCGCATACCGCCACCGCAATGGCATCCCCTTTTTCTGCCACCTACATAAAAACCATGATAACATTGTATGGTTGTCTCAGGAGTAATCGCTCCTTCCTGAAGGGCCACCAGCGCATTGAGGATCTTAAACGGAGAGCCGGGGGATCCTTCTGCAGAAATGGTGCGGTCAAAGAGCGGCCTGGAAATACTGTCATAATGTAACTTGCTGTAATTGGCAGATCTTTCGCGTCCAACCAGCAGAGAGGGATTATAAGTTGGGCCTGAAATCATGGCGAGGATTTCCCCTGTGGCTGGTTCGAGGGCTACCACACCTCCCCATTTACCGTGCATCAGCAATTCCCCGTATTCCTGTAAGATTTTGTCTAAGGTAACATGGAGTTCCTTGCCTTGTTCAGGAAGGGTATCGAGGATGCCGTTTTTATAAGGTCCAATATCTCTGTTAAAACGATCTTTCTGGATGTATTGTACCCCTTTTCGTCCCCTGAGGATATCATCATATTCCTTTTCAACTCCTGTTCTTCCGGTCAGTTCACCCTGAGCATAATAGGGATTTTTGGCTATATCGCGCTCGTTCACTTCACTGATATAGCCGAGAACATTGGCGGCACTTTCCGTATCGTAATAGCGCAGGGAATGTTTTTGAATATAAAATCCTTTAAAATGGCGCATTTTTTCCTGGAGGCTGGCATAATCTTCTTTGGACAGCTGAGGAACCAGTACGGAGGGGAGCCTGGGGGAATACACCCGGGCCTTTGCAAGTTCCCTGATGAATTTTTCCTTATCGATGCCAAGCATCGCACAGAGTTCAAGGGTGTCAAAAGCCTTTACCTCCCGAGGGATGACCATAACATCATAGGCGGGGTCATTGCCTACCAGAAGTTTGCCATTCCGGTCATATATATAGCCTCTTTCCGGATAATCATAAATTGCTTTTATTGCCGGATCTTCTAATACCTGTTCCTGGGAAAAGCTAAAAATCTGAAGATAGGAGAGCCTTCCGATAAAGGTAATCCCGATAATGATGATAAGAGATGATAGTAATAATTTCTTCATTCCTTCCTGACACTAAATAGGGAGCCGAACAACAGACATAGGATCAAAGTGGCGCTCCCTGTAGCCACCACCTTCTTCAAAATTAAGAGGAAATTAGCCAAACTGAAAATTTCAAGGAAATAGAATATCAGGTGATGCGCTATAATTAATAACGCTAAAAAAGTAAATTGTTGTGCTCTTGTAGTGTTGGATAATTTAAAGCTCTGAAATTCATAATTTACTCCGAAAACAAACCGCATGATGGCGGGCCGCAGGTAAGCAATGGTAACGGTGGAGGCAGCATGAAGTGCCATGGTGTCGGAAAAGAAATCGATGGAAAGTCCAAGCAGGAAACCAATTCCAATAAAAACGGAGCGGTTTTCCTTAACCGGATACCAATACAGGAACATGATGTACACCATGGGGTTGATGAATCCAAAAAAGTCGAGGCGATTGAAGACCAGTACCTGTACCAGTACAAGAAAGGCAAACCTGATGACATTTATAAAATAGGAGCTATTCGTCATTGGCGGTTTCGGATTCCAGCTGGAGGATTTCCGGCCGGTTCAGATTAGAGATAATATAGACATTTTTGATATTCGTCATATCGTTAAAGAGCTCCACATCTATGCGGTAAAAACTCTGTGAAACAGTGAGATCAAACTTCTTTATAACTCCGATAGGAATTCCTTCGGGAAAGATACTGGACATAGCGCCGGTAACAATGGTGTCTCCCACAAAAAGCGGAACCAGCCTTGGGATATCCTCGAGCTGGACCACATCATATCTTTTGGCATCCCAAACCAGAGAGCCGAAATGGTTCGTATTTTTTATTTTCGCGTTGATATTGGATTTTGTATTGAGAATGCTCTGGACCGCTGCATAGCGGCCTGAAGTTCTTTCCACAATTCCAAGGATGCCCTTAGAGGTAATGACGCCCATATCCTGTCTGACGCTATCCCTGAAACCCCTGTTGATGGTAATATAATTATCCGGATTTGAAAAGCTGTTTTTAATAATACGCGCGGCAGTTACCCGATATTGGACACCAGCGGTATCCAACTCCATTATATCTTCTTCCGGAGCATTGAATAATAAGTTCCTGAGCCTGTTATTCTCCTCCAGCAGTTCGGCATTTTCTTCGCTGAGTTCAAAATAGGAAGTGATATTATTCGAGGTGTTGTAAATATTTCCAGTGAGCCAATTGGAAGAATTAAAGTATTTTGAACGGTGGAAAGAGTGGGTCTGGATGGTAAATGCGAGGGAAATGATCATCAATACCATATAAAGCAGCGCCGTTTTATATCGTATGATAAATTTGATAATCTGCTGCATTCACTTAGCTGTTGATTGATCCGATGCGCTTCCGGAATACGGTCAGGCGCAGGGTGGAAAAAGCGGAAGTCCGGATTTATTTGATCAGAATACTCTTATATCTTTCCAGATTCTTCAGGGCAATACCGGTTCCACGAACAACTGCCCTGAGCGGGTCTTCAGCAATGTACACCGGTAAATCTGTTTTTTGAGACAACCTTCGGTCCAAGCCTCTTAACATAGAGCCACCACCGGCGAGGTAGATCCCGGTATTATAAATATCCGCGGCCAGTTCCGGAGGCGTCTGAGATAAAGTTTCCATTACGGCATCCTCTACCCTCAGAATGGATTTATCAAGTGCCTTGGCAATTTCCCTGTATGAAACAGAAACCTGTTTCGGTTTCCCTGTCAAAAGATCCCTTCCCTGAACCAACATATCATCAGGTGGCGATTGAAGGTCTTCGGTAGCTGATCCTATCTGTATTTTAATATTTTCTGCAGTACTCTCACCCACATATAAATTATGTTGTGTTCGCATATAATAGATAATATCATTGGTAAAAACGTCGCCCGCGATTTTCACCGATTTATCACATACAATTCCTCCCAAAGCGATAACGGCAATCTCGGTGGTACCTCCACCGATATCAACGATCATATTTCCCTTGGGTTGCATGATATCGAGTCCGATCCCTATGGCGGCGGCCATAGGTTCATGGATCAGATAGACCTCTTTGCCATTGACGCGTTCCGCCGATTCCTTAACGGCGCGCATCTCCACTTCTGTGATCCCGGAAGGAATACAAATGACCATCCTCAGGGCAGGCGGGAACCATTTTTTTTTGAGGGCCGGAATGTTTTTGATGAACATGTTGATCATCTTTTCAGAGGCATCAAAATCTGCGATCACCCCGTCCTTCAGAGGTCGGATGGTTTTAATATTTTCGTGGGTTTTCCCTTGCATCATGCTGGCTTCTTTTCCAACTGCGATGATTTTGCCGCTGATCCTGTCTCTGGCAACTATGGACGGGCTGTCTACCACCACCTTATCTCCATGGATGATGAGGGTATTTGCCGTGCCCAAATCGATGGCAATCTCCTCAGTTAAAAAGTCAAAAAATCCCATTTTGTAAGTTTGGTTTTCAGGTTACGGGGTATATTACTTCAACAAAAGTAGTAAAATTAATGCTTGAAATGACGGGTGCCGGTAATCACCATTGACATCCCATTTTCATTACAGAAATCTATACTTAACTGGTCTTTAATAGAACCCCCAGGCTGTATAACGCTGACGATGCCATTTTTATGCGAAATTTCAACGCAATCGGGAAAAGGAAAAAAAGCATCGCTCGCCATGACCGCACCGCTGAGATCAAAATCGAAGGTTTTTGCCTTGTGAATTGCCTGATTTAAGGCGTCGACCCGGGAAGTCTGACCGGTACCACTGGCGAGCAGTTGTTTATTTTTGGCAAGTACAATTGTATTGGATTTTGTATGCTTACAAAGTTTGGAAGCAAAGATGAGATCTTCAAGGGCTTCCGCGGAAGGCTTTTTCTCTGTAGCATAGGAAAGGCCGTCGATAGTGTCTGTCTGATTGTCTCTGTCCTGTGACAGGTACCCATTTAGGCAACTCCGGATAAGTGTGTCCGGGAGGGCTACGGATTTCTGGACCAGTAAAATTCGGTTTTTACGGGAACTTAGCAGTTGAATTGCCTCCTCAGAAAAGGCCGGAGCTATGACCACTTCACAAAACAACTCATTGATCTCTTCTGCGGCAGACCTGTCCAGGGTCGTGTTAGTGATGAGAATCCCGCCAAAGGCCGATACAGGATCGCCTGCAAGCGCATCAAGATACGCCTGCCTCACCGTTTTTCTTACGGCAAGACCACAAGCGTTATTATGTTTCAGGATGGCAAAAGTTGGTTCTTCCCCAACAAATTCGGCCATCAGATGAACGGCGGCATCAACATCCAAGAGATTGTTGTAGGACAATTCTTTGCCGTGTAACTTTACAAAAAAAGCATCAAAATCGCCGAAGAATATCCCTTTTTGGTGAGGATTCTCCCCATATCGCAATGGCTGTCCGTCTGTTTCACTAATTTTTAAGGCCTGCATTTCCCGATCACGATTAAAATATTTGAAGATGGCCGTGTCGTAATGGGAAGATCTGTTAAAAGCCTTTACAGCGAATCGTTTCCGGTCCTCACGTGTGGTACTTCCATTGCCCTCAGTGATAAGTTGCAGAAATTCCGCGTATTCGTCCAGAGAGGAAACACAGAAGACATCCTCATAATTTTTCGCTGCTGCCCGGATAAGTGAAATTCCTCCTATATCAATTTGTTCAATAATCTCGGCGTCTCCAACCCCGCTGGCTACAGTTTGCTCAAAAGGGTAAAGATCTACAATAACAATATCGATCTGCGGAATTTTATAGGTTTCCAGTTGGGCCACATCCCCTTCATTGTCCTGCCTGTTGAGGATTCCGCCGAACACCTTTGGATGCAATGTTTTTACCCGACCGCCAAGGATAGAGGGATAACTTGTTATTTCTTCCACCGGAATAACCTCTATGTCAAGACTCCTGATAAATTTTTCAGTACCACCGGTAGAATAGATCGAGATTCCAAGCGCCGATAATTTCTTTACGACCGGAGCAAGACCTTCTTTGTGATATACGGAAATTAAAGCGGAGGTTGCTTTTTTATGGAGCTTCATAGGCTGTGAATGGTATGGGAGTCAAGCTCTCAAATGTAGCTTTTTTGGTACGATAATTCCGACCTGGTTGTTAACAAAACCGTTAAAGTTTTAAAGAATCGCGGCTACTTCCCGATTCACAAATTCAAGGAAGCGTTCGTCATCTGAAGAGAAGGGATCCGGGGTGTTGGAGTCGATATCGATCTGTCCAATATTCTCGCCATTGACAAACAATGGGACAACAATCTCTGCTTTAACTGTAATGCTGCAGGCAATATAGTTGTCTTGAGCACTGACATCAGGTACCACAAAATTTTGATTACTCAAAGCCACCTGTCCGCAGATGCCTTTTCCAAAAGGAATAATCGTATGATCCGTCTCGGCGCCCGAATAAGGCCCTAATTTCAATTCATTTTTGTCGCCGTTCTTAAAATAAAATCCAACCCAGTCATACCATGCCACCTTTGCTCTTAAAAGGTCACACAGTTGTCTTAATCGTTCTTCAACATCAACTTCTGCCTGACTGAGCAATTTGCTTACTTCAGGCCGTAACGGATCTAACATTTTTTTGTAAATATAGTCAGAAAGCGAATGTAATTGGTAAGGTAAACCATCTCCGGCCGACCAAGAGTGGCAGCTGTGTATTCTCACTGAAATATTTTGTATTTTTGCAGCGATGAAAGAGCGGATCCATAAAATAGGCGCTATTGCCATGGCAATTTTACTGTTGGCGTCCACGGTCTCCTGGACGGTGGAACAGCATTATTGTATGGGCCGCATATATGATTATGCCCTTTTTGCGAAGGCCGATAAGTGTGGCATGGACCTGCTTCCGGAACAGGGTTTCCATAGCAATGACAGCTGTTGCGATGATGAGGTTATCTCGGTAGATGGCCGGCGGGATCTGCATCCCTCATTGGACCTCCTTCAGATTGGGCAACACTATTTCACGGAGTCTTTTAATAGCTCATATTTCCTTTTGTCTGAAATCAGACTGCAACGACTTCTTCCGAATGAATACTACCCGCCGCCGTTGCTGGTGCATGACATTCACCTCCTTGAGGGTGTTTTCCTTATTTGATTTTTGTTGAACTTAACACGATCGCAGAGACAGGTCGTCTCTGTGCAGGTGCCCCATGATCCAGCTGCATTATTATGCGCCACCCTCATTCGGCACCGAAAGGCAATAACGAAATTAAATATAACTCATGAAAACATATTATTGGTTGCTGGCCCTATGTTGGGTATTTGCAACCGGCGCAAGGGCTCAGGGCCCTCCGATTACATCTGACAAACCCATTATGCTTGGAGCCGGAAGCCTCACCGCAATGTCTCTTGTGGAAATTAGAAATCTAAATAAGGGAACGTTTAGTTTCCTGCCCGTGATGCTGCATTATTTACCCAGTTCCAACACGCTGGTAGGAATTGAAATTCCCTATGTGGGATACGATCTTGAAAATGGAGAATCCGGCGGCAACATCGCCGACATCAAACTGATGGGTAAATATCAGTTCCTGCGCAGGGACGCAACCGGAAAAACGTTTCGGATGGCGGCAAAGACCATTCAGAATTTGGGTACCGGAAAGGATCTTGATCTCATGGATTTGAGTATAGGAACGTACAGTGGGTACTATGGTGTTGTTGCAGGATATGAATCTCTGAAATATGGAATTTCCAATGAACTTGGGTATAATTGGGTTCCGGATGGTTCTATGGATGCTTTCCAGTACAAACTGGGTTTTGGACTTCCACTTTTGAAACCTCAGTATCCCAATAAGCAGGTGAATCTTTATTTTGAGTATGCGAGTATTTGGCAGACTGAACGTGGGGGCTATCAATTGTTGTATGCCCAGGGGTTGCAATATGCAACCAAGAACGTCACTTTCGATCTTGCGTTTCAGCTACCTCTGGTCAATGATGTTTTCCTGCAGAACAAATTAAAATACAGTATCCTGTTCGGTAGCCGGTATACTTTTTAACAATGAATAATCTAAATTATAATAAGATGAAAAATAGCATGATAATTACACTGGTCCTCTCTATGATGACCATGTTCAGCGCCATTGCGCAAAAAGGAATGGATACATATCTGATCCAGGTTGATGGACTTGGATGTCCTTTTTGTGCCTATGGACTTGAGAAAAAATTCAAGGAATTTAAAGGTATAAAAGAAGTTAAAATTGATATTGAAACAGGCAATTTCAGTTTTGCCTATCCCGCGGATCAGGCACTTACTATGGAGGCGGTGGAAAAGCAGGTGGTAAAAGCCGGTTATACCCCTGTTTCTGCAAGCATTAAAAGAGCTGATGGTACCATTGAAAAGTCAGGCACAGAAAAGGCTTCTGCAGGAAATATGCCGGATGAAAAGATGGTCGCCAAAGAAGTGAAGGTGGCAGGAAACTGCGCAATGTGTCAGGCGCGCATTCACAAGGCTGCCAAGTCCGTATCGGGTGTTACAGCAGTGTCCTGGGATAAGGATAGTAAAGTCATGCTCGTGAATTTTGATTCCTCTGCCACGGACCTGGCCGATATCGAAAAATCGATAGCCCTGGCCGGACATGACACTCAAAATTTTAAGGCAGCCAAAGAGGTGTATGACCAACTTCCTGCCTGTTGTCATTACGAACCTTTGCAGTAAAAAAGTACACCTTCCCGTGTTGACAAATCACGGGGAGGTTTTTTTATTTATGTTAGTAACATGTGCCTACCTAAAGTCATTTCAATGAAATATAAAATTGTATTTTGTTTTCTTCTGCTGTCAGGATATTCCTGTGATACAAAGGTCACCTCAAAGGAGTGGGTTGTGGAAAATTCTGTGCTTCTGGAAGGGGTGCATCCTATTGGAATTGCCCTCCGCTCCGGAGAAATATGGTTATCGGATGGCGACCGCAATCGTCTTGTTCAGATCGATGAAAATGGAGAGCTCCTACAAACTATTGATTCTCTCGATCGCCCAATGCATATTGCCACCGATGGAACTTCTTTGTTTGTGCCCCAGTATGGAAAAGACACCATAGCAATTATAAACGGAGGTGGAATGACCGTACTATCAGTTCCGGATAGCCTGGATGCTCCTGCCGGAATTGGTGTGTTTAAAAAAGAAAAGGCCGTCGCAGATTTTTACAATAATCGGATCTTATATTTCAACGGATCAAAATGGATCAACTTTGGGAAAGAGGGGAAATCTGATGGCGAATTTTATTATCCGACCGATGTAGAGATCACTGAAAATAATATCTGGGTTGCTGATGCTTATAATAACAGAGTACAAGTATTTGACAAGGATGGAACATTCGTAAAAAAATTCGGCGGAGATCAGAAAATAAATGCCGCTACAGGAATTTATCTTTCTGAAACGGAAGTTTTTTTGACCGATTTTGAAAATAATCGTGTCCTGGTTTTTGATCACGAAGGAAAGTTAAAACAGACGCTCACAGAGGGTATAGAGAAACCTACGGATATGCTGATCAAAGATGGAAAATTACTGATTATTAATTACGCATCCGGAAAATTAACTACCTATCATTACAGCGATTTGCAGTCTCAACCCT
>JBGTMS010000064.1:0-2590 GCA_041743425.1 Zeaxanthinibacter sp.
ACGGCTTTTTCCGGCCGTGTCGATAAATACATTTTGAAGTCGGTAAATCCAAAGGTCCCTAACATGAACGTGGTAAATTTCAGGACCTTTTGCACCTCTTCACCCAATTGATCAGGACGGCAAAATAAGTGGGCATCATCCTGAGTAAATCCCCGAACCCGCATCAGCCCATGTAAGACGCCCGATCGTTCGTACCGGTAGACCGTTCCCAACTCTCCATAACGGATTGGCAGGTCGCGGTAACTGCGTAGATGAGATTTATACACCATGATATGAAACGGGCAGTTCATGGGCTTTAACTGATATTCACTGGACTCGACAGGCATGGGGGTGAACATGTTTTCTTTATAGAAATCCACATGACCGCTGGTTTTCCATAAATCCAATCGAGCAACATGAGGGCTATAGACCAACTCATACTGATTGAGCAAATGTTGATCCCGCCAAAAATTTTCAATCAACAAACGGATCTGCGCACCTTTGGGATGCCATAAAATCAGACCGGGTCCTGTTTCATCCTGAATGCTAAACAAATCGAGGTCTTTGCCCAGCTTCCGATGGTCCCGGCGTTTGATTTCCTCTAGTTTGTCTAAATGATCCTGCAAGGCTTTTTCCGAGGGGAACGAGGTGCCATAGAGCCGTTGCAACATGGGATTCCGCTCGTCTCCACGCCAATAGGCTCCTGCACTCGTCAGAATTTTAAAGGCCTTAATGTGTCCGGTGGAGGGAATATGCGGTCCTCGACACAGATCCACAAATTCTCCCTGCTGATACAGCGACACCAGATCATCTGGAATACCTTCCAGTACTTCAACTTTATAGTGCTCTCCACGTTGTCGAAAGAACTCGATGGCCTCGCTCTTTGACATTTCCAGTCTGGTCACTGCAAGGTTTGCGGCAATAATGCCCTTGGCTCGTTGTTCTATGGCTTCGAGATCTTCTGGCGTGAATGGGCGTTCAAAGGCGAAATCATAAAAGAAGCCCTCATCAATAGCCGGCCCAATGGTCATTTGGGCGGTCGGAAAACATTCCTTCACGGCTTGGGCCATAATATGGGTACTACTATGCCGGTAAATTTCTTGGCCTTCCGGTGAATCAAATACCAGAGGCTGCAAGGTTGCATCAGTTTCCAATGGAGCCAGCAAGTCTTTTTCCACGCCATTGGCCTTCACGGCGAAGACCTCCGCGGGAACTGTTCCCATCAATTTTTCTATTGCGGCTTTAGCCGAGATCCCTTTTGGAAAGGTCTGGCTGCTTCCGCCCTCCATGGTTATTTGAATCGATTCCATATTAGCGTACAAGTCAATGTTATTTGGTCCTATAATTTCCTATAATTGAGGTATGCACGCAAGAAAAGGCACCACTCCCCTAAAAGAAGTTGGATGCCATTCAGGCTTTTTTGGGAAAAAACTGGTAGGCGCGGGCGGTATTGAACCGCCGACCTCTACCGTGTCAAGGTAGCGCTCTCCCCCTGAGCTACGCGCCTATATCCTACCGGACATATGCTAGACTGCATCCGTGGCCTTGTCAACAAATGGTTTATATTTCAAGGGGAATGGAAGGATTATTCAACTGAATCCGGGTCAGCCGGCTTTCGTTTTCCAGAAGCGGATTGCTTTAACCGACTTAAGGAAATTTGAAATTCCGTAATTTTTTTCCTGAGGGTATTGCGATTGAGACCCAGGAGTCTGGCAGCCTTAATTTGGTTGCCATTCGTTTCCCGTAAGGCCAGTTCAATCAAAGGGCGTTCTACAGCTCTCATCAAGGTGGGGTACAGATTTTTTCCGGAACCCACATTCATCGCTCGAACGAAGTCCCCCAATTTTTTCTCAACATAACTGGCCAAACTCACATCTTTCGGATCGATCGCTCCCTCTTCCAAAGGTTGATCCCCCATGACCTTCCGGATCTGCTTCATGGTACTCCAGGCGGGCAAGGGTCCGGCATAAATGAATGTTTTGGACAAATTCAATTGGCCATTCAGTGCCGACAAGGCAGGAAAAAATTTCTTCCCGGACTCATCCAGAATCACGCCAGTAAATTGTTGAGAGCGCATCGCCGTTTCCAGGGAAGAACAATCTTCCAACACCGTAATGGAGTTCTGAAAGTCGGGGCCTTGCACTCGCGACTTGAGATCGGGATCGTGAGTCAGCAGAGCAAAACGGTTGTGAGAAGAGTTTGAAGACATGGTATTTTGATCAGGTGAAAAGCAAACGAGGATTATGTCGGAACATTTTTTAAAAATCAAATGAGGAAAAAACCTTTATTAGGACTTAGACAATTCCCAACAAGGGACCCAATATTCGTAATGCGCACCAAATTAACACGCCACCAATCGCATCCAATAACAATCCGGCTTGCACCATCCGGAGAATCGGTATTTTCCCCGTCCCATAGACAATCGCATTCGGGGGAGTGGAAACCGGCAGCACAAATGCCAGACTTGCAGCCATACAGGCACCCAGCACCGGAGGGACAGGAGAAAAATTGGCCGTGTGGGCAATGGCGATGAGCACCGGCACAATCATACTGCTGGCTGCTGTATTCGAGGTGAGTTCCGTAAGAACCAGGGCCATAAAAATTGCCACAC
>JBGTMS010000065.1:0-4457 GCA_041743425.1 Zeaxanthinibacter sp.
TTGTCTTTAGCCATTCTTGAAGATTTAAAAGGGGCGCTTTTTACGCATAAGGTGGCACGGGGGCTTGTTGTTTATCATAGGAGAAGTGGATCCCATAAGCAGCAGAGTATTTATCTGGATTATAGGAATCATATCAATCCCAAGGTTCATGAAGTACAGGATTACATGATCGATAATCTTTCAAAAGAGAACAGTATTGATTCACTTGCCGAAATGGTCGGCATGAGTGCTAGAAACCTAAGCAGGGTGTTTAAAGAAAAAACCGGTTCTACAGTATTGGAATATCTAACCCTTTTGAGAAAAGAATTTGCCAATACTATGCTCAATAATCGTGAATATACAATCGAGTACATCGCTTCCAAATGTGGATTTAAGACTGCGAGGCAATTACAAAGAATACTAAAGAAGTAAAAATGTGCTACCCTCCCACTGGCAGTTAACATCGTCGATATGGTGTGAATAATTTATGGATTGTACGGTGAACTGCCTACATGAACAAATTGATTATGAAAGGAATATAGGTTTGGAATCTTTTGAAAACCGATTTGTATACTTAACAATTAAGAAGTATGGGCAAAAGGAAAGTTAATATAAATCTTCCTTGTCAAAGTATTCTAGATTAGGGCTTACAAAGTAAAAGGACTAAAGTAGTTGTCCTTATCACGTTAGTTTGTTGGTTGATAAATCCGTTAAACAAAAGTCAAATCGCTGAAAAAGTAAATTATGAATTACGGTGCGCTTTTACAAAACCTGCCTAAAAATAGGATGCCAATGAACATTTTCAAGTATGGTTATAAAACTATTCAAATGAAATCAAGAATTATTTAAATCCTTGATTTTCATTTATTTCAGCTCTATAATGATATTTTTTGAGATTCGCTTGGTCGTCTTGAGCTATCCATAAAGTATTGATTTTCAGTTATAATCTGTTCCAAAAAAAAAGGACGCTAATAAAATCCTGGAAGCCTTCAAAAAAGGGAGGGTCTACCTCTCAAAAATCAAAAAAAATCTTAAATTGATATTAATAAAAAAAACTAACTCTTAATATCATTTCATATGAGATTCTTATTCTTTCTTTCCATTATATTTTGTCTGCTTGCATGCAAACAAAAAAACACGACCCAAGAAACCGGAAGTAAAATCAAAGCTACCACTGCACTCAATTCGATTGAAATAATAGATGTTCACACTCATTTTCATAAAGACCGTAATTACTTTAGTGGCTTCATGAAAGATCGTAAAATGAAAACGATTTTGGTGGATGTTGCAAAACATAAGGCCTCCGACTCTACAAAAGTTGAACGAAGCTGGGACGATTATGTCACCTTAGCAAAAAAGCACCCTGACCTCTTTTGGCTATGTTCTTCTTTAATGGGATTGGGAATTGATGCACCTGATTTCGCCCAAAAAGAATTTGAACGCCTTACCAAAGAAATTGCCCAAGGAGCAAAAATGGTGAAGGTCTGGAAAAATTTTGGAATGGTTACAAAAGACAATTCGGGGAAATACATTCAAATAGATGACCCCAGATTACAGCCTATTTGGGATTTTCTAAAGGAACAAAATATACCGGTTATGGCCCATATAGCAGAACCGTTACAAGCTTGGAGACCACTTAATCCAAATAGCCCTCATTTTGGCTATTATAGCGATCATCCAGAATATCATGCCTATAATTTTCCTAAGATACCATCCTACGAAACCATCATAGCTGCTAGGGACAACTGGATAGCGAATAATCCCGATCTACAAATTCTTTGCGCACACATAGGGAGCATGTCGCATGATGTTGATATGGTTGCGGAGCGTTTGGACAGCTATCCGAACATAAAGGTGGAACTGGCCGCAAGGTTCGGGGACCTCGCTACACAAGATTCCAAAAAAGTAAGGGCCTTTTTTGAAAAGTACCAAGACCGAATTTTATTCGGCACTGACTTTGGAAATAATGGCGACGAAGAAAGCCTTAGTGCTGAGGAATTAGCGGCGGAACAAGAAGAATTGGCTGCGAATTACGACAGATTACATACCTATTTGAGTACGTCTGATTCGGTTTTGATCCGAGGGCAAGCCAACGTAGGGCTTTCCTTGCCAAAGGAAGTACTCAAAAAAATATATGTGACAAATGTTAAGGATTTATTGAACCTAGAATAAGGCTCGTTCCGACGTACATTATTTATTCTTTACTTTAGGAATTCGTGTTTACCAAATATGTAGCCTTTCCTAAAAATTGACCTCCTCCCGTTTTATGTACCTGTCAAAATTTAAAAATTAAACCTAATTTACGGTCCTATTTTTGGGGGTAATTACACTTTAGCGGATTAACACAGAAGGAAGGGGCGAAAAAGCTAGACATTCCATTTGGAAAAATAAATCGAAAATTAGGAAATCTATACTCATCCTTCGTGATGGCCAGAGGGAAAGAAAGCATGAATTTACCGATGGGGTAAAATGTATGATCCATCGTAAAGAACACAAGGAAGTGGAATTTATCAGTGAATTTTCGAGCAATTCGTTTGCTAGTGGTACTCCGATCGTTTTTAGGATCAAAATAACCGGGATCACGGGAAAACGCAGGGAAACCTAAGAATTTTGATGTTCAGGGTCCGGGCGATTCCCCAAGAATTTTTCGCATCTTTGTTTTCCTGAAAATGAAGCTTAAAAGTCCCTATAGGCACTACTGAAATGTATTTCGAAAACAACTTTGATATCCAATCACTCGGCACGGCAATGATTCCATCGCCCATTCATCTGAGCACAACGACCGGGGACAAACTTTATAAATTTATTGACGAAAACGATAGAATACTGGCCGATATCTCTTTACAGGCTTTTAATACCTGTGTTAAGAACAATAAAAGGCCTGTATGTCTGGAAAAGGCCGGGCCACGTGAAAAACTATTTTTCGACCCCAAGAACACCACGGCCGCCATAGTAACCTGTGGCGGGCTTTGCCCCGGCATCAACAATGTCATTCGTAGCTTGGTTATGGCACTTCATTATTTTTATGGGGTCGAGCGTATTATCGGGATTCCGTATGGCTATGAAGGCCTAGTACCCAAGTACGGTCATGGGTACAGGAAACTGACACCGGACGAGGTAAAGAACATCCATGAATTCGGCGGCACCGTTTTGGGTTCGTCCCGTGGTGCACAATCCGTTTCGGCAATGGTCGATACTCTGGAAAACGAAAAGATCGATCTGCTATTCGCCATTGGCGGTGATGGTACTTTAAAAGGAGTAAATGCCATTGGGGAGGAAATCGAAAAACGAAATTTGGATATTGCAGTAGTGGGAATGCCCAAGACCATAGACAACGACATCGACCTTATCGATAAATCGTTCGGCTTCGAGACCGCCTTCGATGTGGCGGCACCGATAATACGGGATGCCCATAACGAAGCAACGGGAGCCTACAACGGCGTATCCATCGTAAAACTGATGGGGAGGGATAGCGGCTTTATCGCCGCTTCTGCGGCCATTGCCATGCCTGTTGTCAATTTCGTTCTGATACCGGAAATGACCTTCGACCTGAACGGGAAAAATGGTTTTTTGGAAGCCCTAAAACAACGGTTGGAATTAAAACACCATGCCGTAATTGTAGTAGCAGAAGGTGCCGGGCAATATCTGTTCGAAACAGGGGATAAAGTTACGGACGCCTCCGGAAACATTAAACATCAGGACATTGGACTATTATTGAAGGAGCGGATAAAGGAATATCTCGCTATCAATTCCGTCAAGGCGACCATCAAATACATCGATCCCAGCTATATCATCAGAAGCGCCCCCGCCAATGCGAGTGACAGTATTTTCTGTAACAGGCTCGCTTATCATGCCGTTCACGGTGCTATGGCGGGCAAGACCAAATTCGTGGTCGGATTGCTGAACAACCGATTTGTTCATTTGCCCATCTCCCATGTTGTCGCGCAAAGAAGAAAAGTAGATTTGGAAGGTGAATTTTGGTTCGCTGCCCTACAGAGTACGGGGCAGCCGTTTTCAATGCAATAGCGAACAACTCGGACTACCCCTTTATTCCAGATTTAAGATATTCCCTGTTCATTAGGGCGATATTTTTCAAGGATATTTCTTTAGGGCACTCCACCTCACAGGCACCGGTATTCGTACAGTTTCCAAAACCTTCGGCATCCATCTGCCTTACCATGGTGGTTACGCGATCCCTGGCCTCTACCCTACCCTGTGGCAACATGGCAAACTGTACTATCTTGGCGGAGACGAACAGCATGGCCGATGCATTTTTGCAGGCCGCTACACAGGCTCCGCAACCGATGCAGGTCGCCGCATCGAAGGCGGTTTCGGCAACCGATTTTTCTATGGGTAGCGTATTGGCATCCTGGGGATTACCGGAAGTATTCACGGAAATATAACCTCCTGCCTGTTGTATCCGGTCAAAGGCGGAACGGTCTACCACCAAATCCTTGATGACCGGGAAAGCCTTGGCC
>JBGTMS010000066.1:0-4637 GCA_041743425.1 Zeaxanthinibacter sp.
GATGTAAATGCTGCTTTAGAAAAAACTTTATCGGTCCTCCATGCTGAAAAAATCCCCTCTGAAAAAAGACCTCCCCTGAAAAGAAAATCCTATTCAATTGCTTTTTGGGCAAGCATTGCAGCAGGCTTTATTCTGTTTATATTGTTAATTAACCATACCAGGCATCTTCCTTTTTTTCAATCCGATACCCGCTCTGCATATCTTATAGAAAAAAATACCGGAAAGGGCATGCGCTCAGAAATATTGCTGCCTGACGGAAGTGTGGTGTGGCTAAATGCAGACAGTGAAATCAAATATCCGGAAATTTTTGATGCACATACCCGTGAAATTCATATTGCCGGTGAAGCTTACTTTGACATTGCCCACGATCCTGAGCGCCCGTTTCTTATTCATCTTGAAAATAACCTGATCAGGGTTTTGGGAACTTCCTTTAATGTGAAAGCCTATAAGGAGGATGATGTGGTGGAAACTTCAGTGGTGAATGGAAAAGTAGCTTTTATACGCACGGGGTCTTTAGCTTCCCAAAACCAGAAAGACACCCTGCTGCTCACACCCAATTACAAAGCTTTATATTCTAAACATGCCGGAACGCTCACCAAAACAGCCACCGATACCCGGATGGATACCGCCTGGAAAGATGGCATATTAATTTTCAGGTCGGCCCGGTTTGATGAAGTAGGAAAAACCCTGGAGCGTACTTTCGGTAAAGAGGTAACGTTCGCCGACCCGGCCATTACACAGTGCCGACTGACAGCCACATTTCAGCACAATTCACTGGAAGAAATTATGATCCTGATTGCGAAAACTAACGACTATACCTATGAGATAACAGAAAAAAAACTAACTATTTCCGGACACGGATGCCCCTGAGGCATTCCCTTAAAAAAATGTTTACACAAAACACGTAAAATTATGAACAACTTTACTTCACTAGTGCGCAACTGGCTAACAAAACCCCCATTACAGCAATTCTTACCCGCTGTGCTGCTTTCACTTTCTTTCTTACTGACTCCTTTTTGCTTTTTGAATGCACAACAGTTGGAAGCAAGCGTGGAGCAACGACAGACGTCGGCTTACATTACGGTGAATATGGAAAACGAAAGCACTGGAAAAATCCTTGAAGCCATTGAAAGGCAGAGCAATTACGTCTTCATCTATACCGATGAGGTAATTAACAAAGAGGAAATACAGACTTTTAAAGTACAGGACAAAACCATTGAAGAAGTACTGACCAAATTGCTAGATAACAAAAAGGTTGACTATCAGATTTTTGGCAACCAGATTGTGCTTACTCACCGGAAAAGCCACCTCCAGAAAATTGAAAAGACAGGCGGAACCAATAGTTTTGACCTCAATACACAGCAGTTTAGAGAACTTAAGAAAGTATCACTCATTCCTGCAATGCAAATGGAGAAAACCATTACGGGCAAGGTAACCGATGACACTGACGGATCTTCCTTACCTGGGGTCAATATTTTGGTGAAAGGTACAACCATCGGTACTATTACTGATGTTGATGGTAATTATAGAATTACTGCTCCCGATGATGCCATAACTTTGGTATTTTCTTCCGTAGGTTTCGAAACCCAGGAAATTGAGATTGGCGGAAGGTCTGTGATTGATTTAGCACTTACTCCTGATATTAAGGCGCTCGGAGAGGTTGTGGTTACAGCCCTGGGTATAGAAAAAGATTCTAAAACTCTGGGTTATGCCACTTCAACGGTAGGATCCGAGGAATTTACGGTGAACCGCACACCCAACATCATGAACGCATTACAAGGGAAAGTAGCAGGGGTGAATATATCTTCCTTAGGAACCGGGCCTGGAGGAACCTCAAAAATCCGTATCCGGGGTCAATCTTCCATTTCTGGGCAAAATAGTCCACTTATTGTTGTAAACGGGGTACCCATTGATAATACTAATTTTGGGACCAAACCTAATAACTTGGCTTCTGATGGCTCTATTGGCGTGAGAGGAGGAGGAGGAGGAAGTGGAAATACTTCAGATGGTGGGGATGGACTCTCGAGTATAAATCCAGACGATGTAGAGAGTATGACCATCCTCAAAGGTGCAGCTGCCGCAGCATTGTATGGCTCTCGTGCCAAAGATGGTGTTATCATGATTACTACTAAAACCCGGGGAAAGGGTAAAGGTATTGGGGTAACGTATAACTTAAACTATACCAATGAAACGCCGCTGGATTTCACAGACTACCAGTATGAATATGGACAGGGAGAAAACGGTGTTCGTCCCACTACCCCGAACCCTACTTCCGGGCAATGGTCTTTTGGAGAGAAATTTCAGCCAGGCATGACTCAAATATTATTTGATGGCGTTGAAGTACCTTACGAACCGGTGCGCAACAAAATAAGGGATTTCTTTAGAAATGGTCAGAATTTGACCAATACTGTTTCGTTATCAACCAATAGTGATAAGGGGGGGTTTAATCTGTCCTTAGCTAACTTAACCAGTCAGGGGATTGTGCCCAACAATTCTTTCAAACGAAATACCATCAACTTTGGGTTTGACTATGAATTATCTGATAAGTTGAGTTTTTCAGGTTATGCCAACTATTCTAATGAATATAATAAGAATGCGCCGAATATAGCGCAACAGGACAATACCATCCCGGTAGCTTTGTATAATATGGCCAACTCCATGCCGCTCGATGTGCTGGATGAAAATAAATACGATGCCAATGGAAATGAAGCTGTTTATTCACGGTTCCGTAATCGTACAAACCCCTACTTTACCCTGGCAGAGCAATTTCAAAACATTCGCAGGGACAGGATTTTCGGGAATATATCAGTGAAATACAATTTGCTCTCCTGGTTGTTTGTCCAAGGTCGTATCGGACAAGATTTCTGGTCGCGTGATCAGGACTATAATAACTTCCCAACCGGTCAGGCTTCGAGGGCAGTGGCTCCTGCTGGTTTTGTAAATGGACTTTATACACAGGAATCGCGCAGGTTTAGGGAAATTAATGCAGACATACTGCTGTCAGGATACCGTGAATTTGGTGATTTCGGTGTTAATCTGACCGTTGGAGGAAATCAAATGTATCGGCGTTCAGATTTAAACAGCGTACAAGTGACGGACTTTGTAGTAAGAGACCTTTATACTGTACAGAATGGAAGGGTTAAAGATCCTTTCTATGATCTGTCTGAAAGAGGAGTTAACTCTCTCTATGGGTCTGCCGAATTATCTTATAAAAGCTTTTTATTTTTAAATGGAACGTTCCGAAACGACTGGTTCTCCACCTTGTCTGCTGAAAACCGAAGCATCTCCTATCCTTCGGTTTCTGCCAGTTATGTCTTCTCAGAATCTTTTAGCACATTGCCCGGTTGGTTATCCTTTGGTAAATTCAGAGCTGCTTACGCAGAAGTGGGTAGCGATACAGACGTTCCTCCTTATTCGAATGTTTTGTTTTACGGTATCAATGCCAATTTATTTGCCAATCCATCAGGAAACTTGCAGCCTGTTGGGGGACCTAACGGTACTACCGTACCTAATCCTGATTTGAGACCTATGCGGGCCTCGGAAGCTGAGCTAGGTCTGGAATTCAGAATGTTTAATGACCGGATAGGCGTTGATCTGGCCGTTTATCAAAAAAATACAACTGATCAAATCGTGCAGGCGCAAATTTCTGATGGTTCAGGCTTTGTTGATTCCCGCATCAATAGCGGTGAAAGTCAGACCCGGGGCGTTGAGATGTTAGTGAATATTGTGCCGGTAAAAACAGCCGATTTCCAATGGGATTTCACTTTCAACGCTGCTTACAACAAAACCAAAGTGTTGAGCTTGCTGACAGATTCCATTGGGGATCGTATTACAGTAGGAACCCATATATTCAACGGTGAGTTAAGACAGGTGGTAGGTGAAGAAATGGGCCAGTTGGCAGGTTTTGGTTTCAGAAGAGATGAGCAGGGACGTCAGGTTTTCGGCGCCAATGGAATAGCCTTAAGAACGCCTGATCTTATATTGTTTGGCAGCGCCCTACCTACATGGATAGGCGGATTTACGAACACGTTCAACTACAAAGGCATCAATTTATCTGTACTTATTGATTTTAAACTAGGCAATAAAATGATGTCAGGCACCAACTTCAACGCTGTTCGTCACGGATTACATAAAATGACATTGGAAGGTAGAGAAGGAGGCGTTATAGGTGATGGTGTAAATGAACAAGGAGAGGTAAACACTGTGGTTGCACCCGTGCAAAGCTATTATGAAGTGGTACGGTCTCAGGCGCTTGTTGAGCCTATCGTATATGATGGTGGCTATTGGAAATTACGGCAAATTACGCTGGGCTACGACTTTACCAAATTCCTGCCCTCAGATTTTCCTGTAAAAGGTGTCAGGCTTGATTTTGTAGCCAATAATGTGGCCATCCTGAAGAAATGGGTTCCCAATATTGATCCCGAATCTTTTGGGTTCACTTCTGACAACCTTGTGGGTCTGGAATCTACCGGCTTGCCTTCTACACGAGGCCTTGGATTCAATTTGAATGTTAAATTTTAAAAGAATTAATCATGAATAAAATATATAAACTCCGTTTTCTTCCGGTTTTGTTATTGCTCTTATTGTCATGTGATAGCGGCTATGATGAGCTCAACACAAATGAAACCGAAGCTACG
>JBGTMS010000067.1:0-5252 GCA_041743425.1 Zeaxanthinibacter sp.
CCCAAATTCCTTGAGAAATAATCTATACCGTTCATTCGGCTCCAAGAACTTTTCCACATTTTGGAATTATTGGAATCCGATTTTCGGATATTATCTGGGAAAGTACATATTCAAACCCTTAAGGAGGATGTTTCCGGTCGCCATCGCAGTTCTGGCCACCTTTATTTTTTGCGGAATGGTACACGATGCGATTACAACAATTTTTCGCGGAAAAGCATCATTTTTCTTTTCAGTTTGGTTTTTGTTTATGGGACTTGCAGTGTTGATAACGAAATCTCTCAAGAACAATTTTTCAGGGCAAGTTTGGCTAGTACGTGCATTTCTAAATCTGAGCATAATAAGTGTCTGCCTGATATTGACCATTTACACTGTTGAATCACTAGTATTTGGATTTTAGGAGATTCAATTGACACGTTCGTAAAAGGAACTGAAAACCCTTCGAGGGGCAGACACGGGATAAACCCAAATAGTGAGGATTATTGATTGGTTTAAAAGTTTAAATAAAGGATGACTTAAAAGCCGAGTTGCTGCTATGAGAGTATTTAAGATATTAATAGATACCCCAAATGAAAATCGCCGTAATTTCCGATATCCACGATAACATCTGGAACCTGCAAAGGGCCTTAGCCATGCCGGAGCTACAGGCGACAGAAGCCATGCTGTGTTGTGGCGACCTTTGTTCACCGTTTGTCATACATTTATTGGGGCGGGCGTATTCCAGACCGGTCCATATTGTATTTGGCAATAACGATGGAGATGTTGCGGCTATCATAGGGAACGCAAAGAAATATTCGAATATTCACATTCATGGGGAATATTTTAGAAGTCTCTTAGGCGGGAGTACATTGGCCATGAACCACTACCCCGATAAAGCCAGGGCAATAGCAGAGAATGGAGGGTTCGACATCGTGTGCTATGGACATAATCATACTGTGGTAAACGATGAAATGGTCGGCGACACCTTGCTCATCAATCCAGGGGCAATCATGGGCTATCATGGAGGAGGGCTAAGAGATATCCCCGCAACTTATTTGGTATTGGATACCGACCTGCCAATAGGAGAAGTTTATCAAATTTGAACGGCGCATTACATAGCAATTTGTTTCCAAAGTCTAAATAAACGACGGGCTACACCGTTGATCCTGATACTCGGAAAATCCAATTGAACGATTAAAATCCCAAGCTTGTGGGACAAATAATTACATTTTTTAAAGTTTTATATTGACAAAGTTCGAACAACCTTTGTGTTGCAGAGATCCCGAATCATAGTACGGCAGCTTGCCGTTCTAAAAATATAAGTATTAAGTATATGACCGATTTCCGCTTAAAAGTTTTTTATACCGTTGCCAAAAGGCTCAATTTCACCAAGGCGGCCGAGGAGCTGCTAATATCACAGCCGGCCGTCACGAAGCATATAAAAGAATTGGAAAGCCAGTTCAACCTAGCTCTTTTCGATAGGAAGGGGAACAAAATAGTTCTTTCTCCCGCAGGGGAAGTATTGCAAAGGCACACGGAAGACATCCAAGGGATCTACAGGCAAATAGAATTCGATCTGAACCAGTTCAATGAAGCGCAGAAAGGGCTGCTTCATGTAGGTTCAAGTACTTCGATCACCCAGTATATATTACCTCCCTTACTTGCACGGTTCCATAGCATTCATAAAGATGTCAAGGTGGAACTGTTAAGTGGTAATTCGGAACAGATCGAGCAGGCGCTACTGAACAGAAGTATCGAGCTGGGTGTTGTCGAAGGCAGGTCGAAAAGGCGTGAGCTACATTACACATCATTTTTAAAGGATGAAATCGTCCTAGTGTGCAGTAGCAATAACCCTATGGCCAAGAAAGACGAGATAAGGCCGGATGATTTAAAAAGCATTCCCCTTTTACTGAGGGAGCCCGGTTCGGGAACCTTGGAAGTAATTGCCGATGCCTTAAACCAAAAGGGAATCCGTCTGGTCGACCTCAAGGTAGAAATGCAATTGGGAAGTACCGAGGCCATAAAATCCTATCTTCAACATTCGGATTGCATGGCCTTTATTTCCTTGCATGCCGTACTCAAGGAACTTCAAAGCGGAGTTCTTAAAATTATCGAAATAAAAAAGTTGCCCATCCACAGGCATTTCTATTTTATCACCCCCCAAGGACCGGAAGGGGGGCTTCCCGGACTATTGATGCAGTTTTTGATCCGAAACCATAATTTGTGAGTTTCCAAGGGGAGGTTGCCCCCAAAACTATCCTAAAATTGCGCAATTTAATTTCCTGATTCCCTTATCATCCACTCTTTGATCACAACTATAACTTCAGGTTATTGAGTATCAAAATTTGTAATTGGCGATTGACACCTGTCCAGGTTATTTTTGTACCATAAATAAAAGACCATAAGGGTACCGGCGGACGGACAGTCTCGATTCCTGGTTCATTTTACCACATTGTATTTTACCAAAAATAATTCGTCACATGGATTTAAAAAAAGGACTGGAACGAGGTCCGTTCAACGATAAACAGGCGGAAAAACTAAGCGAAGCCCTTTCCGGACTGGATTCCGGACAGCTTCAATGGCTGAGCGGCTACTTTTCAGGTATCGCCCTGAATCCTATTTCCATAGGAACGGGCGTTATGGCGAACGGAGCTTCTCCGGATTCCGTCACCACGGACGAACCGGAAAAATTGAACATTCTGTTTGGCAGCCATACGGGAAATAGTGAAGCTTTGGCCGAAAATCTAGCGAACCTGGCAAAGGAAAGGGGAATCGAGGTAGAAGTATCCGATATGGCTTCCTTTAAGACCAGGGACCTCAAGAAAATAAAGAAATTGGCGGTTATCGTGAGTACCCATGGCTTGGGGGAACCTCCCGTCCAGGCCGAAGACCTGTATAGATACCTGCATGGCAAAAGGGCACCGGACCTTTCCCACGTACAGTTTTCCGTTCTAGGCCTTGGCGACAGCAGTTATGTGGATTTTTGTCAGACCGGAAAGGAATTTGATGCCATTCTGGATAAGTTGGGGGCTACCCGTATCGCCCCACGTCAGGACTGTGACGTCGATTATGAGGACGACGCCGAAACTTGGCAAAAAGCCCTTCTTGATGCCATCCTGAAGGAATCGGGCGAAACTTCCAATGTGCAGATACGGCCAAATGGAATCGCACCGGTAACAGGGACGAAGTATTCCAGAAAAAACCTTTTTGAAGCCACGATCCTTGAGAAGATAAATCTTAACGGCACGGGATCCTCCAAGGAGACCATGCACTTGGAACTGGACCTGCAAGGTTCGGGAATAACCTATGAACCCGGGGATGCCCTGGGAGTGTACGGGGCGAACTCCCCCAAACTGATAAAAGCGGTTTTGGAGGCAACGAATTTATCCGGCGAAAAGCTGGTAGTTAGCCATAATGGAGAAAAAACCTTGCTGGAGGCACTGACCTATGATTACGAGCTTACACCCTTATCAAAAATCTCTTTGTCCAAATATGCCGAAATAACCGACAATCCACGCCTGAAAAAAATTCTTGCGGACAGTACCGCCGTTTTGGAATATCTTCCGGGAAGGGATATCCTAGATCTCCTATCGGGGGAACCCCATAAATTTTCACCGGACGAACTGATTTCGGTACTACGAAAAAACACGCCCAGAATGTACTCCATAGCCTCATCCCAGGAGGCTGTGGACGAGGAAGTGCACCTGCTGGTATCCATAGTACGGTACAATGCCTTTGGAAGGGACAAGGAAGGCCACTGTTCCTCTACCTTGGCCGATCGGCTGGAAGTGGACGGCAAGGTTAAGATCTTTGTCGATAGGAATACGCGCTTCAAACTTCCAAAAGATCCCGATGCGCCCATCATTATGGTGGGGCCCGGAACCGGGATAGCACCTTTCAGGGCATTCATGCAGCATAGGGAAGTCGCCGAGAAAAAAGGGCCTTCCTGGCTTTTCTTCGGCGATCGGAATTTTACGACCGATTTCCTTTATCAGACCGAATGGCAACAATACCTCAAGGAAGGGGTATTGACCAAGGCCGATGTTGCCTTTTCGCGCGACCGGACAGAAAAGGATTATGTGCAACATCGAATGCTGGAAAACGGCAAGGAATTATACGACTGGCTGGAAAACGGCGCCCATTTCTATGTATGCGGGGATGCACAAAAGATGGCCAAGGACGTGGACGTGGCCCTAAAACAGATCATTCAGCAGCAGGGCGGGATAACCCTTGAAAAAGCGGAGGAGTACGTTAAAAAGCTTCAATTGGCCAATCGGTACCAAACGGATATTTATTGATCTCTGTCAAAAGCAATCCTGACACCAAAGAAGACCCATTTATGAGCGAGCGATCAGAGCAACAGAATTTATCGGAAGACGAACATATAAAGGATAAAAGTGACTTCCTTCGCGGAACCATCAAGGAGAGCTTAAAGGACCCTTTGACCGGTGCCCTGGACCCGGAGGACGTGAAACTTATCAAATATCATGGCTCATATCAGCAATATGATAGAGATCTTGAGGTCGAACGGAAGCAAAAAAAACTGGAGCCCCTGTACCAATTCATGGTAAGGGTAAGGGCGGCGGGCGGGATCACTACGCCCGCACAATGGCTTGCCTTGGACGAGCTAGCGGATAAATACGGTAACGCAACCCTTAAATTGACCACCCGGCAATCCTTTCAGTTTCATGGGATTCTAAAACGAAATCTAAAATCCACTATTCAAGCGGTAAACGAAACCTTGTTGAGTACCCTTGCCACTTGTGGCGACGTGAACCGGAACGTGATGTGCAATCCCAATCCCTACCAGTCCCAGATTCACGAAGAAGTGTACCGTCTCGCGGGCGAGATAAGCGAATATTTTCTTCCAAAAACTACCGCCTATCACGAAATCTGGCTGAACAAGGAAAAAGTGGCAGGTACTCCAGATTTTGAACCTTTATACCATCATAACTATCTTCCCCGGAAATTCAAAATAGCCTTGGCCATTCCGCCGGATAATGATATTGATATTTTTGCCAATGACCTTGGTCTCATAGTCATCGAAGAAAACAATAAGATCACCGGATTCAATATCTGTGTGGGCGGCGGATTGGGAAGTACCTTTGGCAACGATGCCACCTATCCACGCCTGGCGGATGTGATAGGTTTCGCACCTAAAGAAAAGGTTATCGAAGTGGCCGAAGCGGTCATTGCCATCCAAAGGGATTACGGCAACCGATCGGACCGAAAATTATCGAGGTTAAAACACACCATCGATGATAGAGGTTTGGAAT